>JAZGEW010000001.1:0-2657 GCA_036478875.1 Promethearchaeia archaeon
GTCAACAACAAAAATTATACCATCTACACCATTTAAAGTAGCAGGTCGAGTACTCGCATAAAAATCTTGCCCTGTAGCGGAATATATTAGAAATTTTAAACTCCATTCTGCGCCTTCAAATTGTAAAACGCCAAAATCAAATAATAAAGTTCTTCCTACTGTGCTATCAATTGAATTTAATGTATCCTCCCTGTTAAAAAATGAAAACAAATGTTTTATTGAAGTTGTTTTACCAGACATAGCAGGACCATAATAAACAATTTTAATTTGTAAAGTTTTATTCTCATAATCATATATCATATTCATTTAACCCCATAGTGATTGCATACTATCTAACGCATTAACTTTCTTTCCGTTCTCAATTAAAAGCGAAAAGTCTTCTCCCCATTCTTTATTAATAAAAGAAACTATTCTATCAATAGGTGCGTCTTTATAATCTATAGTTTCTAGAAGCGTCTTGCTCCCAATTTTAGTATTCATATCTATATTATTTAACAAATTTAATCTTGAGAAAATAAAAAAAGCCCTTTTAGAACCAGAATAAAAGTTTTGAATCTCCTTTTTAAAAATATTTCTTTTTAATTCTTCTTTTTCAATATCAAAATCCAGAAGAGTTTTTAACAAATCTTCATCCATTTCTTCCGTTTTAACTTTTCCTGAAAGCGTTCGCTTCATTTTTATAACAGACTTTTCAGTGTCTTGAGATATTTTATGCAGGACATCTCGTTCAAATGTAAGATCCAGTAGTTTCCAATTTAATCCAACAACTTCAATTGAAAATGAGTTAGAAAAGAATGCAATGCTCAAAAAATAGTTAATTTTTTTTTTAACACTTTTAATAAATTGAAAAATCCTCTCTTTTTCTTGTGGTATTTCAATACCAATTATCCAAGAATCAAATTGTTCAAATTGATTCAAGGCTTTGAGCGCAACACTTGAAGGGCATCGTATGTGAAATCTTTGTGAATTATAATCTATATTTTCGTTCAGTATCAAATTATTGTATTCATCCATCGAAATAAAATCAGTATAGAAGATAAACTCCCTGCGAAAATGGATCAAATTGGATAGATCAATAATAAAATCATCTACTTTTACTGCCTCATTACCATATACGATAATAGGAACTCTGTCTAAGAGTGCGTAAAGAATTAACGCAGCATCCGGGGTTTTTAATACCTCCAGCAACTTGAAGAAATTCAATAATTTCACCTGATTATTTAATGACTAATTCTCCTAACAAAGTCTTAATATCGAAAGTGCTTTGCTTTTGAAGTTCTGAAGCTTGCTTAATGAGATAACGTATTTTAGTTGAAAATTGAGGAAGTATAAGTCGAATTAAGCCTAGCTTTTGTCGAGACTTACCTATTTCAGCACTAAATATTGCTTTTCCCAAACCATAAATAAATTGGAATTTATTTTCACAATCGAGCAAAATGCTATCGGCGTTCATTTTTTTAAGTAACCAAGCACATCTGTTTGCTGTTTGAAAAAGTGAATAACTCATTGCGGAAATATTGTCTAAATTTTCGTTATTTTCAGTAGTTTTCTTCAAAATCTTAGAAGCTATGAAACCACCCTCTATTGTGATATAAGCAAATTTTAAATCAGGAATAGCAATAGAGAAATTGTTTAAGAGCTTTCTTAATTCCATAGAGATACTTTCTGAAAGATTTAATGAAAAGGAAGAAACTTTAAAATTAAAATCCTCATTTTCTTTAACATTAAAACCCTGTATTATACTTTGAATTCGTTGATCATCAAATTGGACTAAAGGAGGTTTAAATGATTCGCCAGATGTAATCAACGTCGTTTTAATCTTTTTTAAACACTCATTAGTCTGGAGAAAAATACCCCCTAAGTTTGTATTAGGCTGAGCAGTGATAGCTATGAAGAATTCGTGTTTATTATCAATTATACCCTGTTGCTGTAGAATTCTATTTAGAGAATAATGAATTGGGCTATTAAGAGGAGCGATTAAAATTTTCGCTTTTTTTCCTTCTATTAAGATATATTTTAAATTATTTGGATGTAAATGTATCCCAACATTAAATATTGCACTGGTTGCGGAACTAACATTAAAAATTTCATCCTTTGAGAACCAAACTCCCGCTGATTGAATTGGATTTCCATCTCTTTGAGTTAAAACTGCATTCTCTACTCCTTTCAGTTGTTTGATTTGATCAAGATGAATTCCTATTTTTTCTCTTATATCCATTTTAAATCTTGAAGCTCTTTTTTTAAATTATTATTTTTAAGTTAGAACTTAGATTTTTAAACTACGAATATTTGTAGATTTGCGCATTAATTCCCTCTAAAAAGTAAAAATTTAAAATCAATCCTACTTATATATTAATATAACAATTCGCATCTTTACCGGTGTAAGCTTGGATTACGGTACAAAACCGATAGATGAAAAGTAAATTCATTGATGCGATATAAAAAATGTAGTTATAATCTAACCAGTTATAACTGAAGGAAGCTTAATTAAGAATCCTAAAGTAAGTGAGTATTGAGATTATTCAATATTTAAGTAATATTTAGGTTTTTGCGACAAATTACAAAAATAATTAATTCCGGTTGATCCTGCCGGACCCGACTGCTATTTGGGTGAGGATAAGCCATGCGAGTTGAATGGGATACCTAAAAATCCCATG
>JAZGEW010000002.1:0-16583 GCA_036478875.1 Promethearchaeia archaeon
TGAATTATTATTACAAAGAACACAATCTAAACAAGAAATTATGGATAATGAAAAACTTAAGAAAGTTCTTAACAAATACTCAAAATACATACTTTCTAAGAAGTTTGTCAAGAAGAAGTGAATTATCCATATTCTTTTAATTTCATTTATAATTTCTTCTTTATTTTGGGTAGAAATCGTCCAGTTTTAGACGCATAATCCTCGTAAACTTTACCAAATGTTTCTCGCATCAATGCTTCTTCTTTCTTAGCTTGGTAAAGCACCGGTAGGAAACCAATCAACCCGATAAAAATAAACCATGATCCAGTAGCCGCAAATATGAAAAAATATATTACAATTTTATTGACATACATCGGATGTCGGATATATTTATAGGGTCCGCCAGTAGCCAGCACATATTCATCATTTATTGGTAGCCAAAATGCAGTATAATTGACATTATAGAAAAATACTGAGACCTCCCAGCAGATGGAGAGCCATCGCCCAATAATCCCTGCCCAATTTATAAATTTAGGAAAATTTATAGCCGTGTATGAAGACTCAGGTTTCCAAGCATCGAAAATTGTAAGCATTAAAATGTACATTTCTATTCCAATTAAAAAACCATTTCCAAATGCTAAAATTAATTGAGACCAGCGGTTACCAGGGGCTTGTTTATCTGTACTCGTTAGCGTTTTTTTGACTAAAATCGAACCTTTAGGCAATTTAGTTCTCCGCCTCATGAAAATAATAGCAACGATGAATAAAAGATAATATCCTAATATATTAAATAGCATCTCGAACCGGCTTAGCATTTTCTATCATCCATTCTTCTTTTTTTCAAATAATTTAAAAATGTCGTGTATTTAACATAAAAAATATTTATAACGACGGAATTAATTTCGCAAAACTGCATCGAGACTTAATTTCTAACAAAGGGAATTTGAATTCTCTTATAAATTTTATGAGTGCACGCTGAAATTTCTTGAAAGTGTCAAAAAAAGTGTTGTGTGACACTTTTTTTCGTAAAAATTTCCAAAACCACTCCATTGGATTCAAATCGGGAGAGTATGGAGGCAAAAACAAGAGTTCAAGCTTATCTTTATTTGTTTGTAAAAAGGGTTCCAACTCTTTCGAATGATGAGCTCGAGCATTGTCTAATATAATAAGATTTTCCCGGCATCCTTGTACCTGGTAAGAAGCCCTTCTAAAAAATTTCGGAATTGTTCGGCTTTTAAAGTATCGGAAAAAGCTACATGAACTCTTCCGACAAGAGGTTCAACTGCACCAATGAGATGCTATCGAAGCCGCCCTCCGTAGGTTGAGATTTCAGGTTGCACTCCTCTCAGCGACCACATTCGCGTGATCGTTGGAGAAAATTGGATGCTCGCCTCGTCTTGAAAGAGAGTTATGTCGCTTTCTCCAAGAGAATCCAGCTTTTTTTAAAATCGTTTAAAAATTCTTTTTGTTTCTCAAGATCAGCCTTAGGAAACTTGTATTTGGGGCGTTGGAGCGAGAGACCTAATTGATGTAAGAGTCTCTGGGCTTGGCGTACGCTTAAGCTAACGCCAAACTTCTTTTCAATGTGATATGCCACGCTCTTTCCTTTCCAATTGCTGAACTCATAGCCTAATTCACGAGGATGCGTTAAAACATCAGCTTTTAGGTCTTCCTTTTGATCCTCTGAAAGGCTGGAAGGACGCCCGGAAGGTGAATTTAGCACGATCGCTTCTAATCCTCCCTCATTAAATGCATTAATCCATAATTGAACCGATCTTCGGTCTTTTTTAATTATTTCTGCGACCTTCGTGCAATTTTTAAACTTATTATTAATATAAGAGCGTGATATCGCTCTTTCTGCTTAACATTCTTCTCCTTCTTGTAGAAATCGACCAGCTCGTCAAAGTTGGGGGAACTCCTTGTTATTTGAAGCTTTTTCATAGATTTAAGGGCAAAAAAAACCCTTATTTAAAGGCGTGATATCCGGGTGATATAATGAAAAAGGACTTAAAGCTTGCGAAATTATTTATGTCGTTATAAATAGATTAAGAAGTAAATCTGTGATTATCCAAAATATGACTATAATTCCTGGTTTAGTTAATCCTTCTAATAATCCAAATACGCAGATTAAATACTAAGTATTTACATTCGTGATTCATATAACATTTTAGCAATTGTAGAAAAAGCATAATCCACATTCTCTCCTAATAGTGCTGAAGTTTCAATAAAACCTAAATTAAATTGAATTGCTAATTGGCTTACCATATCAGAGGTTATTTTCCTATTTTCTATCAAATCTTTTTTATTTCCAATAATGAAACCAGCTAATTCGTCAGTGCGGTCCTTCACTTGTTCAACTACGTCTGAAAACCATTTGGGTATATTATTAAAAGATTCAAGTCTAGTCAAATCAAAAACTAAAAATACAGCATCAGACCCTCGATAGAATTGTTGTCTCATAGTCTGAAATTTCTGTTGCCCACCTATATCCCAGAGTGTCAATTGTACAACAGAATTTTCTATTTTAAAGATTTTATCAGTTACCATTACTCCTAATGTTGGTACGTAATTTCTCCTGAACGCGTTATCAGTATATCTTAAAATTAATGAAGTCTTACCTACAGAGGGATCTCCGACTATTATTATTTTAAATTGGTAATCTATTAAACTTCGATCTTTGATTTTTTGTTCAGGAAATTCTTCACTTGCACTCTCCTGTTGAGCAACCTCTTGAAGTCTCAGTTCTTCTAAAAGGCTAGAGATATTAAAATCAAGATGTTCTAATACATTTATGAAATCTTCTCTAGAAGCTCCCGATTTTTCTAGACTTATTATAGTTCCAGAAAGATTGTTGAAAGGAATAGAAAGTTCCTTAATAAATTTATAAAAAATAACATCATCAATTTCTTGAAATAACAAAACTATTGCAGATTGACCAATTTCTCCTCGTCTAGAAGGATCATCCCATTTAATGTATTTAACTAATCCCTTTAAATTTTTTGAAGGAAAAGGTAATATTACTAAAGATTCTGGAACAAGTCCTTTCTCCCCTGATAATATAGTTAATGCTTTTATACTTATATGAATAAGATCCACCTGTGAAAATTGAGTACCAATCCAAGCTACTGGATTTGGACCTAATTCATCGTTCATTTCTAAATAAACAATCCCGGATATAATTTGTCGCTTCATGATCTTCCGAAATTTAACTTGATGAAGAAATTAATGAATAATCATCTGTAAATATTTCGCTTTTAACTAATAATATAATTATTTTTAATAAATAATAATTGCTGAAAAAAAAAAGAAGTTTAAAAGAAAATTTTCACAATCCAAAATACATAAACCAAAAGCTACTTAAAAAACCTATTCTCACGATAATTACCATAATTCCTGGCTCAGTTAATCCTTCTAACAATCCAAATATACAAAAACAGATTGACCCCGCTGATAATAAAAAGAAGTTTTTTCGTATAACTCCTGATGATTGAAAGCCTTTATATAAAAAGCCAAGGCCCAAAAACACTAGAACTGTTATTAACATAACACCCATTAATATTCCCGCAAAAGTCATTAAATTAACATTGTAATCAATCAAATTTTCAGTAGGTGGTGTTGGCGGTGTTGTTACTATTGGGTCAAAATTAAAAGACCCTAAGGGATCTACAAAGATTATGATTTCAAAGATTAATGAAATGATTAGGAAAATGAGTACAATATTTTTTTTTTGTTTTGGTGTTAATAGTTCTGCCCCGATATACATTGCAGTTATAATTACAGGAGCAAACCAAATATATGATAATAAAGCAACAATTCCACGAGTATTTACGATATTTTCATTAGTAAAGACAACAAATAGAAAATCAATGAATACACCTGAAAATACAAGCCCAGCAAGCATGTTAGCTAAACCTAAATATGCAAGTAGCTTTGCATTGGTTTTTTTTGATCTATAGATAAAGAATAAACCAAATATTATGCCAAAAATTACTACACCTGAAGCAGTGATTCCATCAATCCAGCCATTTAAATCTAAAGACAAATTTGGTTTTCACCATATTTTATTATTTTAATCATTAGAAAAGGAAATACTTGTTAGTAAATATATGGGGACTTATTTTAATAAATGCTATGGTTATTGAGAAAGAAAATTTAAACTTTAACAAATATTCATACAAATTTAAGAAAATAAGATTAATCTTTAACTTTTTCTAATATTGAGATAATCCGGTAAACCGTTGTGCGGGCATGGAAGGGAATATTCGCATCTTGCGCAAGATCATCAACCATATACATTACATTGCTGGCACGGACACCTGGACTTTCATCCTCATTATTTAATTCATTTATACTTCTCTGTGCGACTCTTTTAATATTTCGAGGTACACTTCGATCATTTAGCATTCCGTTTAAAAGATATTCAACATTTTCAAAAGCTTTTTTTTCTTCTTCAGTTATTTCCCTTGGCATTGAAAAGATCACCAAACAGAGTGTATTTAATAAATAAAAAGTTTAAAAAGGAAAATATTTCTTAAAATTTAATTTTATTGATTTTTAAAGAACTTTTAATAGATGCCAAATTCACGAATTTCTTGTTTAAGAATAGGGATTTTTTCTCCTAACTCTTTTAGTTGGTTTTGGTAATTATTAAAAAAATCATCAAATTTCTTAGTTTCTCCTTTATCAATAGCTTGAACAAAATCATAGGAAATTTGCTGGATGATATTGAATACTTGATTAAATTGTTCTGTAGTTCCCATAAGTTTTTGATTTACTATTTTACCTTGTTTTCTTACCATATTTCGAAGTTTACCACGAGGAATTCGAATTCTATCAATTAAATTGTCGCATTCATTTAAAAATTTATAGGATTGTGCTTTATTATTAACATCTAATTTAGCTTCAATTATCTCAGTTCGCCAAGTATTCATTCTACCTCTAGCAAACGTATCAAAGTTCAATGAGAGAGAATCAATACCTTCTCGTACTAAAAATCGAAGAAAGTCGGGGTCATCACTTGGGGCTTGTCCGCATATCCCTACTTTTCTCCCGAACTCATGAGCTGTTTTAATTAAATGACTAACTGATCTTCTTATTGCTTCACTATTTGTATTATAATTGTAATCATTCATTAAAGGAATCATTTTTTCATTATCTCGTCCTACTCCATACGTGAGTTGAGTAAGATCATTTGATCCTATGGAGAATCCGTCGAAAAATTGGCTAAAAATATCAGCACAAATAATATTTGATGGAATTTCTGCCATAACATAAACCTTTAATTCATCTTGACCTCGAATTAATCCTTCGCTTTCCATAATATTCATAATCTTTTGGGCTTCTTCGGGACTTCTACAGAAAGGTAACATTGGTATAATATTTTTTAACCCCCAATCTCTAGCTTTTTTAATCGCTCGTAACTCTAATATAAAGGCTTGCTGAAATTCGTCGTGTACATACCGTGAGCAACCTCTGAATCCTAACATAGGGTTATTTTCTTCTCCCTCATAAATCCAACCACCAATTAAATTAGCGTATTCATTAGTCTTAAAGTCTGAAAGTCTTACAACACATTCAGCAGGGCTTCCATCCCCCAATTCTTTCCAAACACCTGCTGCAATAGTAGCAATTCCTTCTGCTAATTTTTGTATATAAAATTCTTCTTTATCATTATATCCTACTGTTAATTCCCTAATCTTATCAAGAGTTTGCTTTAATCTCAAAATTTCTTGACTAAACGGATCTTTATGATATAAATCACTTTTTTTAATATTTTCTATTCTTTTCCTTTGTTCTAATAAAATATCATACCTCATAATTAATGCTTCAAAATCGATTAAAGCATTTGGATGAATTTGAATCTCGTCGTTAATTATAAATTCTAGCCTTGCCAAACCAGTACCATCAGGATGTTTGCCAGAGGAGAGGGCTCCTTTGGGAATTCCTAGATTGACTAGTACTTTCGTCTTTGTTCTTGGAAGTTTCGCAAATTCAATAGTATCAAAGTCATATTCGGCTGCTTTTAACCAAATTCTTGGCTCTCCTTGGCTACAATCAATTGTTACATATTCAATTCCATCTCTTTGTTTTTCCTTCATTGTTTGAAGGATATTATCTGCTCCAACTATTGATGATATATTTAATTCTCTCGAAACAATAGCAGCATGACATGTAGGACCCCCTTTTTCTGTTATTACTCCTCCTAAATTTTGCATATAAGAAGTCCAATCAGGATTAGTCTCCTCAGTAATTAGAATATCTCCTTCCTTTAATAAGTGAGCGTCATTTATCGATTCTATAACCTTAATTTTGCCATACCCTATTCTTCTGCCGATTGCAGTACCAGAATTTTCAACAAGATAGCCATCTTTTTCTAAATTGTCTGAGTCTTCAAGAAGATAAAATATTTCTTCTGTATCACCTTTTTGTGAATGAACTGTTTCTGGGCGTGCTTGGACAACATAAATTTTTCCATTATTACTTAATGCCCATTCAATATCCATTGGTGTTTTATAGTGCTCTCTTATTTTTTGGGCATAATCTGCTAAAATTAAAACTTCTTCATCTGTTAAACAATATTTCATCTGTTTTTCTTCTGGAACGGGTATGACTTCTGTTCCAATTTCCTCTCTATCTTGGGAAAATATCATCATATTTTCTTTTCGCACTAGTTCGCGTCGAATTATACGAAGTTTTATAGGATCATGTTTAAAAACAAGAAACTCATCACCTTTTTCAGCACCTTGTACAATTAACTCACCCAAACCCCATGTTCCTCTAATAGCTACAACATTTGAGTTTCCAGAATCGGGGTCTTCTGTGAACATTACACCTGATGCCTTGACACCTTTCAATCCACCCGCCATTTCCTGCACGCCTACTGATAGTTTCACAGAAAAGTGATCGAAACCTGCGCGTTCCCGGTACATAGTGGCACGAGTAGTGAAGACAGAGGCCATATCTTTTAAGATATATTCTAATATTTCTTTTTCTCCAGAAATATTTAAATGAGTATCTTGTTGTCCTGCAAATGATGCATCAGGTAGATCTTCTGCTGTAGCCGAACTTCTCACTGCAAAAGTAGATTCTTCACCGATTTGTTCAATTAATTTTGCATATGCATCTAAGATCTCATGTGCTAAAGAGTCAGGAATTTTTGATTGTTCTATAACGTATCGAATGTTATTACAAATTTTATCAACCTTTTCTACTGCTTTGATATCTTCTGATTTCAATTCATTAGATATTTTTTTAATATCTCTTGCAATCAACTTACGAAGAGATACTTCTTTTTCTTTAATTGTATAGAAGTTAGTATCTAATACATAGTCAAAGGCTTTTGATGTTACTGCAAAACCAAGAGGAACAGTGATTCCAAAACTCAATAATTCCCCTAGCGAAGCGTTTTTCCCTCCAACAAGAGGAACATCACTCACTCTAATATCTTGAAAAAATTTAATGTATTTATAATCAATCATATTAATGAGAAACTCCTTTGCATCTGAATAATGAGAAGTTTTCTAAACGATAATTATTATTCTTCTGATTATAAATTAAACTTTTATAAAAAAAGTAACATCAAGTATAGATTATTTTAACTCTTTTTCGAATACATTAAAATCAGAAGCAGTGTACAAGCAAAAAATAACTTTTTCTATTTGAGTAATGCTTTGTAAATAGTTTTTAACGGTATTTATCATGATTTTAGAACAATTTTCTATTGGAAAGCCAAAAATACCTGTAGATATGGCGGGAAATGCGATATTTTTTAAATTATATTCATCCATTAATTTTAAACTATTTAGGATGGCATGTTTTAATTTCTGGTCTTCATCTCCTTCTCCCATTCTTGGTCCAACAGCATGGATTACATGTTTAGCTTTTAAATTCCCTCCTGTTGTGATTACAGCTCCACCTACAAATGTACTACCAATTTTATTACATTCCTCTTGAATATTTGGTCCACCCTTTTTCCTAATTGCTCCTGCAACACCTCCTCCTAGTATAAGTTGGTCATTAGCAGCATTTACTATAACATCTGTGTTTAATTCAGTAATATCTCCTTGAACCAAACTGATTAATGAATCTTTTACCTTCAATTCTTTCATAATAGACAACAAATTTTGTTTTCAATTAAGATATAAATAAAAATAAAAATAATTTTTATTGGTCTTCACGACCTTTTTTGAAGATCTCATCAAGTTTAGTCCTATCTTCATCAGACATTTTATTCATTGCTTCCATATTTTGCCGCATTAAATCCATCATCATTTTTTGTGAGATAAGTTGATTTAATACAGGTAATGCGATTCTCATACGAGTTAATTCATAATGCATAATTTTTGCGGTTTCTCGCATCTCTTTTAAGTCTTCTTTTGTCATTCCTTCTTCACCAACACCAGGACAATCAGCATCTACTACAATAAAGTTTTTCCCATCAAATTCTAGTGGATAAGTCCGACAACTTAATGGGCGATTTTCATAAACTAAACATTTCTTATCATCTTTATTGTATAATGGACATTTTACATCAAGTAACTCTTCGATAGGTACACCCCCAAATGGATCTTTAGTGCTTTTTTCTTCTTCTCCTTCTTTTGGAGGTGGTGCGAGAGGTTTTAAAATAAGATCAATCCCACTGTTTGGTTTTTGATATATATCTAAATATGGTATAAAGTTCGCAACGACTCCATTTCTAGCCCACATTTCTAAATCCCAAAACGTGATAGGAATTGGTCCTCTTGCAGCACAACAGTTATCACAGCGAGTACATTTAAAAGAAAACTTCGCTCTAGGTTTTTCTTCAACAGATTCTTTTTCTATATCTTTTATTTCGGATTTTTGAGTTTCTTTATCATCTTCAGACATTAAAAATTTCACTTAATGATTTATTGTAATATTAAATTGGTATGAAATAAAGGAATACAACTTAGAAAAAAAATTTTATTTTTATTCGAATTAAAAATTTCAGAATTATCAAGATGTTATGAACAAATCCTTAGCATTCAATAAGTTTCCAAGATGTTTTAACGCGGGTTCAATCATTATCTTCTCACTTATTCCTGTAGAAACTATCTTTCCTGTACTGAATATCAAGAATACCGATTTTATTGGAATAGATGTCTTGTATACCAAACCTGGAAAAACCTCAGGTTCATAAATAGAGTTATCTAATTTTAAAACTGCTAGGTTCAAATTAATTTTTTTGTAAAAATTGGCGGTAATAACAATATTAACAATTTTCGTTTTTATTGAATTTGGATCAATTTGGTCTTCAAAAATATCATTTAACTTAAAAATTAATCTTTTAATGACGAGATCTATTTGATTAAATGATTTCAACCCCATCAAAATTAGTTTTCCATTCCTAAAAAAAATAATTACACATTTAGGTTGAGTGTATCTTATAAAAAGTCCAGGGAACCGATCTGGGTTATATTCTGTATTGCTGATCTTTGTTGAAAGTTCTTTAAGATTGATTTTTTCTTCAAAGCTTAGATCATCTTTGACAACAATATTTTGGATAATATAAGTTAAGCTCCTTTATCGTCTTTCGGTTTTATTTCTAGAACCATTAATGGATTCCTTAATTTATCGTATTTCTT
This sequence comes from Promethearchaeia archaeon, assembly GCA_036478875.1. Classification (GTDB taxonomy): domain Archaea; phylum Asgardarchaeota; class Lokiarchaeia; order Sigyniarchaeales; family SOKP01; genus Loki-b32. The sequence goes on from JAZGEW010000002.1 coordinate 9,585, forward strand.
AATTTAACATTTAAATAATAAGTCAGCATTCTATTTAATTCTACTTTTTAATCTCAATTCAAAAAATATTTCTTATTTATTACTGCTGTGCCAATTTAGTGTTTGATTGGGATGATACAATTAAAATATTAGAGGAAAAAGATATATAATGGCAAATTTAAACTATAAACAAAAATATTCTAACAAGTAAAATTAAATAAGATAATGATATAACCATTCTAATAAAGATTTTTAATAAAGCTTAATTTGTACTTTTATAATATAGCCTTGAAAGTATAAACTATGAAACAATTGATATTAAAAAAAATATTTGTTTGGTTAATGTTAACTATCAATTTGTTATTTGCTTTTGTTATTGGTTTGACAATTCCATTATTAGGATCAGAGAACTATTATAACCTTGGATTTATAATGATTCCATTATTAATAATTCTCAATTATATAATAGTAGATAGGTTTCATTATTATCTAAAACATACAAAAAGAAGTGAGGACGAATTAGATGCAAAAACTTAAGCAATTGAGCAAAATAAAAAAACCAATAATTGAATTTGAAGATAGAAAGTATATTTTTTCTTTACGATCTATAATTTTATTAGCTATTGGAGCACCTATTTCCGCTTATCTTATATATTTATTTTTTGATTGGCGAATTAATTATTGGCTCCATGAAATTGTAGTTAAACAGACAGTGTATTTCCTGAATCTCTTTTTTAATATGAACGCCGAAGCAGAATTTGCTCCAAGTGGAATCTATGATTGGAGGTTTTCAATTCCAGGCCAAAACCCAATATATTTCGAAACATTTTGCACTGGAATTCAGGCGATATGTATTTTCGCAGGGATTATCATTTTTACTCCTCACAGTCAAGATTCAATCACAAAAGAAGATATAGTTTGGAGAAAAACAAAAGCTCTTATTGTTTCATCAGTCATCTTCTATGTTGTTAACATAATTCGTATGTTAATTCAAATTGATTTATATTATATCGGGTATGAGTGGGCTGATATACATTTCTCTATAAGTGCAGCTAGTTCTTTTATCGCAGCGATAATAGTACTTTTAATGCATAAATGGATTCCTGAATTTATCATATCAATTATATATACGGGAACGCTAGTAAGTGAGCCTTTAAAACAAAAGAGAAAAAAAAGAGTAAAAGAAATGGTGGAAAAAACTAATAAAGCTGAATTAAAAACGATGCGTAAAATTTTAAAAATGGAGAAAAAATCTTTTTTACAAGATATATCTACTTGGTCTAAAAATTTAGGTTTTGAAATTGAAGGAGATTTTTTACTTATCCCCTCTGAAAAAACTTCAAAATTTGTTGAACAGTTAATGCAGGATATTCCCTTTAAAGAAGAAACTTAGAATATAATAATATCTTTTTACTAATTAAGTATAATAATTAAATTCCTTTCATTGAATTATGTTGAATTTTGAAAAAGAACAAAAGATATTTGAGATTGGAAATATTAAATTGGGTGGTCAGCCAGGAGAAAATCCTATTGTCATGATAGGAACTGTATTTTATGCAAAACATGCTGCTTTATTAGATGAAAAGACAGGTAAAATTGATAAAAATCTTATCGAACAAGAATTAAACGATTTTACCGAAATCATTGAATCTACACAAATGCAAGGCGTTATTGATGTTGTAGGTTCCTATCCAGATGCATTAATAAAAGAATGCGAAATTATTGCTGACATTGTAGAATATCCTTTTTTAGTTGATGGATTAAATGATTCCTCAAGGATTCCCGCTATGGAAGGATTACGTGAAATTGGATTGCTAGACAGGGCTATATTAAATAGTATTGATGAAAATACTAATGATGAAAATTTAGAAAAATTAAAAGAAATTGGAGTAAAAAATGCTGTTTTGTTAACTTTTGGAAACAGGTATATATTTCCACAAAAGAAATTGAAATTCTTAAAAGAGATATTAATTCCTAAAGCTGAGAAAGCAAATATTGAAAATATAATTGTTGATACGGCTGTGTTAGATTTACCATCAATTTCCATTAATTTTGAAACAACAGGATTGGTGAAAAAAGAATTAGGACTACCGACAGGGTTTGCTCCTGCTAATGCGATTTATGGATGGACTTTTGTTAAAAAATATGGTGAAAGCGCCCGATGTGGAGCAATTGCTTCTATAATGGCCTATTGTGCTACTGCTCCTAGTGATTTTATATTGTTTGGACCTATAAAATTCGCTAAATGTATTGTACCTGCAATTGCATTGATTTCTGGAGTTAATTCATACTATCAAAAGAGAGTAAAAAGAAAGAAAATATCTGAGAGAACACCATTGAAAACAATTTTTTAAGCGATATATCTTAAAAGCAAGTCTTTTGTTTGATCTAAGAATCCTGATAATTGTTTATTAATCATTTTTTTTTTCTTTTCATTTTCTACTAAAAATAAAAGAAACATATAATTTTCTTCGATTTGGATTTTTTTAAAGAGTATAACTGAGTCAGCAACTTTAAAAATTGCTTCTTCTTGCTGTAAAGCCTTGAATTTAGCAAATATTTTAAATAATATGGTAAATTGTGGCGCTGTTACTTCAAATACGTTCATAACTTCTTGTTTTGGTATTTTAATCAATTCCATTGCTTCTGTGCTGTAATAATCTGCTAAAACTAAACCATCAACGCTTAATAATAAAGTTAAATAGGAATTTGTTGTTAAAGAAAAACTTTTAAGATTGTGATTAATCAAATCTCTATTTGGGCTTAATTTTGATATACCAGAGGAAAAAGCGCGTAGTATTGTGAAAGTTTGAAAAATACTTGTGATGTATATTTCAAGTGGTTCCTCAGAAGTAATTTTAGACAGTTTTTTTCTAATAAATTCAATATTTTCTTTAATTTCCAATGTTTTAATAATATCAGAATCTCCTTTAGATAAAACATAGATTATAGGAGTATTTTGATTAAACTTATTTAAGACATTTTTTAAACTTTGAAGATATTCAATACTCTCTTCGAATCTATTTCTATTTTTTATATCAATAAAATAAAATAGTAAATCTGCTTCGTATAAATAAATCTCCGCTTTATTAATATATTTTTTTCTGAATACATATTGACCTCCTAAATCCCATAGAAAAATAGTTGCGCCTAATGCTTCAATAGATTTTATACTTGCTCCAGCAGTAGGTTTTAATCCTATTAGTTTACTATATCTTCGATCAACAGAAAGTAAGAAACTAGTTTTACCTGAATCATCAAGACCCGAGAATAAGATTTTCATTTTTCTATGGGTCGTAATGGGAGTTGAAGGGCTATGTTCAATTTCTACTAATTTTTCTAGAAGATCTCGAAACTGTGGTTTAACATCTTCACGTGTAGGGTAAGATTTATCAATATCTTTGTCAAAAGAGTTGAAAAATTCATATACAATAGGTTTAATACGATTTATATTATTATACAGAAAACTTCGACTATTTTCTTCTACTAATATTGAAAAAGCGGTGGCTACAGGATGTTCCGAGTCTAATCTAATAAAATGGAAATATGTCAGTGAAGTAGTATTAAAATCAGGATAAGGTAAAATTGCAAAATATTGTATTTTTTTAAGATCCTTCTCTTGAGATATTATTTTATCACTTATAAACAGACTTAAATTTTTAATAGAAATTTGAGTTAAATCTCGCATGGTTAGAACAAGAGTTTCTCCTTTTTCTGGTTTTTTGTTAATTTCCTTTAATTCCTTCACAGTATAATAATTAGGGAAGCAATAAATAGGTGCTGGGCCAAGTTCACCATATACACTAAAAACAAAACCCTTAATAATTGAGGATTTGAGTAATTCTTCCATTCTTTTAATTAACTTTATATGTATTTTAAGTTGTAAATTACTTTATTTTATTTAAGCAAATTTAATTATTAATAGCTTTATATTTAAATCATAAATGTTTCTGAAAAAAATCGCAGAAAGCATAAGGAACAATCAATATATATTAGAAAAAAAAGAAATTAATCCTATTGTTCAATATATTGATAAAAATTCCTTTAAAAGTGTAAAAATATTCAGTGATATAGGAGAAGATGCAGCAGCAATAAAAAATAATGATAAATATATATTAATTACAACCGATAGAATCAGGACTGCATTCATCGAAAATTTTCCACATGGAGCAGGATTTAGTTCTGTTTTGGTCAGTGTAGATGATATTTACGCATGTGGAGGCACTCCATTAGCAGCAAGTATTATAATATCCGTAAAAGACCCAAAAACTTGTAAAAAATTATTAAAAGGAATATGTGAAGGCTCACAAAAATTTCAAGTCCCTATTATAAGGGGACATACAAATGTTCATAGTAAGTACTATGAACTAAGTTCCACAATGATTGGTGAAATAAACAAAGGAGATTATATTTCTGCGGGAAATGCTCAAATCAATGATAAAATAATTTTAGCTGTTGATTTCGATGGAAAAGTTGGAAAAGCTAGTAAATTTTATTATGATACGACAACATTTAAAGATTCAGAGATTGTTTTGAAGAAAAGAAGATCTATGAATATTATCGCAAAAAAACATCTAGTTAATGCATCTAAAGATGTTTCAAATGGTGGAATATTTGGAACTTTATTACAATTAATTAAATATTCGAAGGTTGGAGCAGATGTGAATATTAATAAAATTAAAATTCCACCGATATTAATCGAGAGGAAATATGATTTAGATACTTATTTACGGATGTATCTAACAACCTCATTTGTGTTAACTGCTCCAGAGAGTAATTGTGAAGAGATAATAGAAATATTTAAAGAACATGGACTAGATGCGCAAGTTATCGGAAACATTATTAAAGAAAAGAATCTTTTGAAAATAAATAACGGCATTGAATCAATTGATGTAATCCGATTTTAAAAGTTTTTGATGAGAATATTATGAAAGAATGCTCAAAGAAATGTTTTAGATATACAATATTTTTAACGATGTTATTTTTACCAATTATATCTTTAAATTGTTTTGAATCATTTAATTTTGATAAAAATATCAATTACAATAAAATTTCATCAAAATTGAATACAAATCAGGTAAATAATTTTTCCGTAACAAGTAACTTGCACAAACTGGTTTGGATTGAAGGTCGGCTAAACTTATTCTTAATTTCAAATGAAAGTGGATTAATAAATTGTGAACTTAAAGATTCAAACAATGGTAAATACTTCACTCAAGTAAATATGATTATAAATTTAACTGGTTTAAATCGAATTCAAGTTATTCGATTGATTTTTAACCCTCATTTAACAACTTTGCCTGGAAGATATAATTTTACTTTAAATATTACTGGTTTTTATAATTACACTGAAAATTTTGAATTGATTTTAGGAATGGGTTATATTATCTTAATTTTAGTTTTAATGATTTTTGGGATTGGTTTGATAATTATTCTAATGAAGAAAAACGAAGGTATAATAACAAAACCAGTTTCAGTTTCTACAGAAGGTTTAATCCCCTCTGAACTAACCGAAGCCCCTGTTAATAAGATTCAATGTCCAGAGTGTAAAAGATTAATAGATGAAGGATTAGCTTTTTGCCCTGAATGTGGAAGTAGAATCCCTGAATTCTTAAGGTTTAATCCTAATTCACCAAGAGTAATATAATTAGAATTAATATAAGTTTCAAATATAATAAGGTTAATTAATGAAATTAAGATTTTTACTGATTCATGAAGAAAAAATACATAGTTTCCTTCTTAATTATAATTTACTTCAATTGTATTATATGATTTTGTTAATTAAGAGGTGCATGACATGTATTACAAGTATTCCGAGTTGAATCATTTATAGCACCACACATTTGGCAGATAATTTTTCGTGACTTTTTTATTTGAATTTCAGCTTCTTTTTCCGCCTTAAATCTAGCCATTTTTTCAGCTACTTCTCTCGCTTCTTTTTTTTTAGCTTCTCTTTCAGCTCTTTCTTTAGCTTCCCTTTCTGTTCTCTCTTTAACTTCTCTTTCTGTTCTCTCTTTAGTTTCTTTTTCAGCTCTTTCTTTAGCCTCTCTTTCAGCTCTTTCTTTAGCCTCTCTTTCAACTTTTTCTTTAGCCTCTCTTTCAGCTCTTTCTTTAGCCTCTCTTTCAGCTCTTTCTTTAGCTTCCCTTTCGGCTCTCTCTTTAGTTTCTCTCTCCACTTTTTCTCTTGCTTCTTTTTCAGTTTTTTCCAGTTTTTTCTTTTCTTTTCTTTCTTCTAACTTAAATTTTGCTTTTTCTTTACCTTCTCCAACTTTCTCTTTAACCTTTGTGGCAAATTTACCTAATCGTTCTTTACTATCCCCAATTTTATCTTTCAGTTTTGCTTTAAAGCTGCTTTCAGTTTTTTTTTCTAAATCTTCTGATTCTTCTGAAACCTTAATTTTCTCTTCTTCATTATTGGATTCTTTCATTTGGGTTTAGATTATTTAATTAGTTTTATTAGATAAGATTAATATCACCTAGAATAATATTTTATTTTTATCATTATAATTAGCCATTAATAAATCAGTTAGTGTAGATATCATTAAAGAAAATGAAGGAGGCTAAAAAGAATGAATTTTGACATAAAAAAGGATTTTAACGGAGTGGTTTCCGTTATTGGAGCAAGTGAAATAGATAAGGAAATTGAAAAAAAAACAATTGAAATTGGAAGATTACTTGCTCAAAATAAATTTATTGTTGCATGCGGTGGGTTATCTGGTGTAATGGAAGCCGTTTGTAAGGGCGTGAAAGAAGAAAATGGATTAACAATTGGAATAATACCTCATGAAGAGAAATCGTTAGCAAATAAATATGTTGATATTGTAATTCCTTGTCCATTTTCCCAAGCAAGGAATATTGTGGTTGTTCTCAGCGGTGATGCGTGCTTAGCCATTAGTGGTAAAGCAGGTACCTTATCAGAAATCTGTTTTGCATGGATTTATCAAAAACCAATTGTGGCTTTATCTAGTGTTAAAGGGTGGTCGTCAAAAATAGCTAATCAAAAATTAGATGATAGACGAT
>JAZGEW010000003.1:0-25874 GCA_036478875.1 Promethearchaeia archaeon
ATTAATTCTTTGGAAAGTTTGGTACTATTTAATATAAAAAAGTATTAAATGAGATATGAATAAGTTATACAGTAGATAAAGCCTTTATTTTAATAAAGAGTATTAAATATTCTTTTTGCTAATATCAACAATAAATTCATATTTATTATATAAAATTGTGTAAAGTAGGAAAATATATTTCTGTTATGTGTTATTAATCGGCTCTTTACGAAAATCAAATGCTTGTGTAAAATTATCAGTACAAATTCTATTTATATCCAATTTAACCACCTTTTTTAGGGATTCTTCATCGTTCACATCCCAAGCATGAATTTGAATACCTTTCTTCCTAATAGTGGATACAATTTCAGGTAATAATTGCGTTGGATGCAAATGAATTGCTCTTGCTCGTGCTAATCTAGCACGTTGTATAGCTAAATATGCGATTACATCTGATTTCATCCATTTTTCAGAATAAGGAAAAAGTAAATCCGTTATAATTCCTGGACAACATTCTTGAACAAGCCTCAATAATACTGGTTCATATGAAGTAACTTCTATTTTATCAAATAAATGTTTATAATGATTTAAAATCTCACCTATAATCTCAGCAGATTCTGGTTCAGGACCCTTAATCTCAATTTCTAATCCAATTTGCCCCCCAATTTTTTCTAAAACTACTTCGAGTGTTGATATTTTATAAATAAGGGTTTTTTGGATTTGATTGCTTAAAAGCCTTATATTTTGAATTTGATCAAATGTGAAATCGAAAATCGGACCAGAACCATTAGTAAACTCATCGAGGTAAAAATAATGGTAAATGATAGGTACCCGATCTGCTGTCAATCGAACATCAAATTCAATACCATCAGCACCAACTTTAATAGCATGTTGAAATGCTTCCATTGAGTTTTCCGGTGCCTTAGTTGGAACACCTCTATGAGCAATAATTTCAAAATATTTCATTTTTCATTCCTAATTATCAATTTGATTATACTATAGATATCATATATTTTTCATAATATAAATTTCTTAGAAGATATCAAGAAATTAGATTAAAATCTAACTGAATAAAGACTATTAAATAGGATATTAATCATACTCAAATTCAAATGTAAATAATTAGTGAAGCCAATCAATTAACGAGGAACAACTTTTACCCTGAGCATTTTTTAATCTTCCTATGACTCTAAATACAGCACCTTCATAACCACATTCTGGACATTTATCTTTTGAAATAAGTTCCACAATATCATCAACAATCACTGCTTGATTTATGCTCCCATTCACCCCATAAGGAGTTATTACCTCTAGTAAACCTTCCATATTTTTATTAACGGGATTTAAATCTTCTAGATCTCTAACGATAATCCTAGAAGTATCAGGACAATGTAGTAAGAAATCTTGGTATTTTTCGGACCAATGACCTCCAAAAAGAGTCGGTCCTTCGGTAAATGCGTAAATATCCCCAATGTTTTTAGGCTTAATATTAAACACTTTTTCATAATTTTCAATAAAATTAACTTTATCTACAGCATCCATTTTTGCTTCCCCTTTAACTCCATCCCATCCTCCTCCACCACACCCCACAAAAGAGAAATTTTCGAGATCATAAAATACTTTTTCTTGCAATAACCTTTTATTGAACATGTTATTCATTAGGAGTGGACTTCCGCCAAATAATATTTTGCTTACTTCTATTCCTTTCCAATATCCTGTTTCTTTAATTTTTTTTATCATTTTCAACATTTTGCTTACATCTAAAATAAAGCCCCCTCTTAATGAAAAAGTTGAAATTACAGCCCAAATTGTCTTTAACAATTTTATTTTTACCAGATATTCTTCATGTCCATAATATTCCCAAGGTTTATTCATACATGCCGTGAAATAACGAGTTTTATTAACATACTCAAATCCTTTTGCACTCCTTTTTGCCATTATTGTCATAAATATGCGATCTGGGGAAAAATTAAAAGCGACACATCTTTTTGGACCAATTTTTAAATCCTTCCATCTGAAAAATTCTGTAAAAACCTTAATTGAGTTATATTGTAATTGATCAAAATCATCTATTGTTCGAGGTACTATCGAGGGATCTCCTGTTGTGGAGGAGGAACATGAGAATAAACCTATCTTATTAAGAGGTGCTTTTAAAAGCTTTAATGTTCGGTTTTCTGACTTTTTATAAATATCAGTTGGGATATAAGGAATGTTTTCTAAATCTTTAATTGATAATTCATCAGGAATAGTAAATCCGAACTTTTTACATACATTCTCTACATAATATTTACAATTATTATAAGATTGACTAATTTGTGTTAGTAAATCCTCACAAAATTTTTCTTCTGGATAATTTTGTAGTTTAAAATCAAAATATTTTCTTTCTAATTCTGAAGGTAAATGATCATGGAATTTAAGCAACAATTTAACCTCTTACTTTATTAAATTTTTTAACAGACATAAAAAAAATATTAATTAAAATATAAAAATGTTATGTAGTTGATAAAGCCTTTATTTCAATCTCTTGTTTTTCTAATATCATTGGTGTTTTTTCCCAACTTATTTCTTTTGGAAGAGAAAATTGACGTAGGAACATATATAGATGGACATAACCACTGATTAGAAAGATGAATAAAACACTATAATGCTTATCTCCGTATTTTCGTACAGCATTGAACAAGAAGCCAACTTGGAAAAATAAGCAGGCAAGATCCCAAAATAGTAAATAATATTCTCCAATCAAGAAGTGAAGGATTGAAAATCCAATTACTATTGGTATCCATGTATCTATATTTCCTATAACCATCATAGTCATATTTCTCGAGATAATTAAGGTTTTCCCATTTTTATTTTCACTTTTCATCGACATTAATTGTGGCATATCAAAAATAAATCCCGCTAACCACCGAGTACGTTGTTTTGTTAATATCTCCCAGGTGTTAGGCACATATTCATAGACCTTTGCTTTTGGGGAAAAAAATATCTGTACCCCATCTAAATTCAAAAGCACCGAAAGATAAAGATCTTCTGTCATCGAATCTTCATTAAATCCGCCATATTTCTGAAGATATTTCGTACTCACCGCAAAATTTCGACCAAATGAATATGCTGATGCTCCTAGTCTATTTTTAGTTTCAAAAAGCAATCCACCACCAGATACCATAGCATAATCAAGAACAATTCCTCTTGTCAATTTATTATCCTTCCAATTTTTAACTAAAACAGGTCCAATAACCGCATTAATATTTGTCTTTTGAAATGGAGATATAAGATTTTTCAATGTGTTTTTTTGCAGAATGCAACCGGAATCATAGAGGACAACTATCTCATTTTTTACATATTTTAAACCATAATTTAGGGCTGGAGGCTTTCCTTTTTTCGGAAGATCCTTTGATAAAACCTTTATATCGATTTTACTATGCTCTTCAGCAAAATTATTACAAAATTCCGCTGTATCATCAGTTGAACCGCTAGTAATTATGATTATTTGAATTTTTTCTTTAGGATAATCCGATTCATTAATGGAATTCAATGTTCTTTCTAATAACACTTTTTCATTTTTAGACGCAATTAATATACTTATATCTGCATAATATGGTGTTTTAACTTGATAACCGCTCCCAAAAGATGCAAAGAAATGCATCCCATAATAAATTATAAATCCGAGCAACATGAGCAATCCAGAGAATGGAAATATGAACCACCAGTAAGTTAAAGGATCAATAAGAAATCGATCAATTGCTCTCTTTACCCCTGATGAAAAAATTGGTGGAGAATACATATGAAAGAGAACAAAAATTGCTACACAAATAGACCCATATAATAATAGTTTTGATAATTTCATTTTATTAATTCCTTTTTACATTTCTTTATCCATTTTTTTTAGGTTTTTCCATATGTATTTCCCAAATCCAATTACTGAAAAGGTCATAATACCCAATAAACTAATTTGGCAAATAAACATTGTCCATGTTGTTATTCCAGTATGCGAAGCAGACCATATTGAGGTAGCAGAGGTATCAATCAAATTTGTTAAAAATACTGTGAGACTTGACACACCATAAATTACAAAAAATGTAGCAATTACTAATATTCGAGTTATTCTCTCTCCAACAAATGGTTTTGTTTCATGCATACCTAATCCTTCATGTCTCGCTCTCATATATTCATAGATAAAAATTAAAAATATATTCGTCCAAACCATCCATTTAAAATCAAAATTAAAACCATTGACGGATAAAATTGAAAGACTAGTAGGAATTAGACATACCAACATTAATGTATCACTAACCCTGTCTATCACATTGTCTAACCAAGCACCAGTTTTAGACTTTATATCTAATAACCTTGCAATAGCACCATCAATCCCATCAATAATTCCTGTAAATAAAACCAGTACTCCAATTGCAAAAAATAAAGATCCATACAAAGGTTGTCGCGTAAATAAATCTAATGTATGACCTTCACCAGCCATTATTACACTATAAAAAATAAGGAATGAGAATATTAAATTCATAAAAGATACTTTATTCGGAGTTAAACCACATTTTATAAAGAATCTTGCCCCTTTGTAAGTCATCGGCATATAGAGTAGGCCAGCGGGATCTTTTTTCATTTGTGCAAATTGTTCTTCTAACTTTTCAGCTTGTCCATGATCTTTTAACCAATCTTTTATAAACTCATCACCACTCATAAAATCTTGGTCCGGCTTTTTATTTGATCTACCACTTATGAAAATTATTATAAGAAGCACTAGTAAGACTATTGGGAATCCTATCTTAAAGATTAATTCTGTCATATTTCTCGCCTAAATATTACTTTGTTTTTTTAATTAAATTTGAAATTTGTATTTGTAAATAGATTATAAGATATATTTAAACTTATTGTAATTTAGATTTTGCCTCTTCCCTAATAGACTTAAATAATAATATTTTTCATGGGTCATTTTGATATATTCTCATCAAATTCTTTTAAAACATGGAGAAATATAAATCTTCAATACTATTAACATGATTCCTCATTTATTAAAGATTATTATCCGAAAGTTTAGAGAATTTAAAAATTGGACCCCTCAAATAATAAGAAGTAAGTTATTGATATTTTAATTAAAAAATAAAATTCGTAAAATGGTAAATACAAATGTCAAGTTCGAATTTAGAAATAAAATGGAATAAGATTGGGAAAAAGTTACGGAGTATAGGTGGACTTTTCATCCTAATAATAATTCCATATATAGCATTTGCTGCTCTTACTATTCAGTTCATTTTAATAATAGCACTAATAAATGATTTGAATGATATCAATCGAGAACTGAAGAATCCACATCTAGATGAATTTCGTTCAAGGTATTTAGCTTCAAGTATAATTAAATTTGCAGGAGCTATAATCCTTAATATAGCATGTACAATGTTAGTCGGTGTTTACTTTATAAGTTTTTATGGTCCCATTCTTCCAAATATGCCTTTTGGACCATTTATTAGATTCATTCCAATAATAGTCTTGTTTATTATTGGTTTTGTTCTAATGATAGTTGGTTCTAGTATTGAAATAGGTGCTTGGGATAATTTAAAATCTTTTATAACACAAAACAAAGAAATGTTTCCAAAGATGGGAAAAGAGGCACTCGACGGTGCAGAAAAATTAAAAACCGGAGCTACGTTTTGGATGCTTGGATTTTTAATCATACCTATTGTAATAGGATGGATATTCCATTTAATTGGGTATTTTACGTTATCTAAAATCGCTGATCAGGAATTAGTAATTAGTAAAGAACCGATTAGAACCGTAGAGCCACAATACGTTTATGTTACTGCTCCTGCTCCTACTCACGCACCCAAACCAGTCTCAACTCTCGTTCAAGATACAGATAAAGTCAACTTCTGTCCATTATGTGGTGCAAAAGTAAATAATAGAGGGCTCTACTGTGGAGAATGTGGAACTCAGGTAAGAGATTAAGAGAAAATTTTGAATGAAAGTCTAATATTTTTTTATTCTATTTTATAATTCTTATTTTGCTTCAATATAAGCTTCTTTAATTGCTGAACAACCCCCACATCGAACACATCCTGCCTTGTTTTCTAATGGATTAACCCCGTATTCAATCATCAGTTTTGCACTTTCTTTATATATCTCTAATAAATCTTGGTAATTGGTGATAGGTAAAGCTTTTTTACCTGGAATCGATCTTACTGGTGTGATATACGGAATAACTCCAAGCGAAATAACCTTTTCTACATCTTTTATAAAATCAACCTTAGACTCTCCAAATCCTGTAAGAATATAGCTACTAACTTGGTTTTTCCCAAAAGTATCAATCGCATGCTTCCAGTTTTTTTCAAATAAATTATATGAAATACTGAACTTACCCGGTGTAATTTCTTTTCTTAAAGTATTATCTAGAACTTCTATATGAATCCCTATGGAATCTGCTCCAGCTTCTTTTAATTTATCAATATAGCTTAAATCTTCTAAAGCTTCAATTTGTACATGTAATGGAATATCAGGATGGTCGTTTTTAACTCCCTTTAATAATTTCACATAACGATTAGCTCCCTTGTCTATGCTTTCATCTGTTCCACTTGTCAACGTCATGTGAGAACATCTACTTTCTTTTTTCGCCATAGCAATTACTTCTGACATCTGTTTAGCATTCTTTTCAATTATAGTTGCGTCGTTTTGTAGACTAACTTCAATACCACAGAAGGTACATGCTTCTCCACATCCCCAATAAACACACTTTTGATAAATTGTGCTTGCTAGACAATCTATCCCATGTACTAAAGCTATCTTTTTCATTGGAATTCCATCAGCAGTTTTAAAATCAGGACTATAAAAACGTGGATTTTGAATTAGCTTTATTCTTCCAAATAATTCTTTGTTATTATTATTAAAGACTTCAAAATAACCATTCTTGTAGTCTTTTAAATATAAATCTGTATTATTAGGGTTATTCCAGAGTGCAACATTTACTAAACTGAGCCCATCCTCTAATAGAAAATATCTTCCTCCAGATGGACCTGCTCCTCCTTTTCGACCAAAATCTATTTGAATTCCTTGCTCCTTATATTGTGTAATTAGTTCATTATCTAGATATAATCCTTTACATAGTAATTCGGTCTTCTGTTTTAACACTGTTTCACTATCCATCATAGGTCTCTCTCTAATAATCAAATAAGTTTTAGATCTTTATTGAGCTAGCATTTATTAATTATTCTCTATGAGACTTAAATGTGGAGCTTATTTAATTTTGAGTATTATTAAAAATAAAATCATAAATCAAAACTTTTATTAATAGCTTTGAACAATCACTTCTTACATTAGAAAATATATAAATCTAAGAGGTTTTAACCGACTTATAATACTTATAAGTGTGGTTAAGTGTATTTTGTAAATCTAAAGTATTAACTTATTCCAGAAAGAAAGGGATTTTAGAATGACAAAAATAAAAATAACAGTGGTAAAGAAATTTAACCCAAAGGATGTTTTTGGTCATGAAATCACAAATTCAAGGGGAGAGATAGTACCTACTTGCTACATTTTTGATGAGGGGGAGGAATTCATAATAGAAAATTTAGAGAAACCAGAAAAATTCTGTGGATGGGGATGGAAAACTGTACTGAAAGACATAGAACTATTAGAGTCTGGTGAAGATGTATCCTGGGCTCCGCCAGGAATAATTTATTCTAGTTGCACAGATGGAGCAAGACCAGTTTGCTTTAAATTAGAGAGAATTGAATAATTTAAGCTTCTAAAATTAAAAAACTAAAAGAAGAAGAAAAGGAATTTATTTCCTTATTCTCATAGATATTTCTTTAAAAGATTTTAATTGAGCTAGCAATTTATAGTTATTCTGTGTGAGACTTAAATGTGGAGCTTATATCATTTTAAGTATTATTAAAAATAAAAACATAAATCAAAACTTTTATTAATAACGTTTAACAATCTTTTTTTACATTAAAATAAATGAAATTCGAATGGTGTTAAATTTATGCCAAAATTGGAAAGAAAGATCGATATTGCTGCATCTCAAGAAAAGATTTGGCAGATTATTGATAATGATGATGATTATGCAAGGTGGAATATTGTAGTAAATGAAGTAACCAAACTCGGTGAAGGTAATTATTTTTTCAAAACCAATGTAGGAGATATAACATCTACTCGTTTAGAAACAAATGCCCCTGAGAGTCTTGCTGCAACTCAAGAAGGGAGCCCAATGACAAGTTTAGGTTACATTTTAAAACCTAAAGGAGATGGCGTGGAAGCTACAATCTGGACTGAATTTGATGATGCAAACCAAGAAACTATTTTAGGAATCGCTGCAGAAATGCTCTTAAAAAGCTTACAAAAGTACGCAGAATATCTTGAATCTGGTGGTAATCCAGAAGAATTCAATAAAAAAAAAAAGATTTATTGATAAAATTTTTTTTTTTTTCTCATTAATCTTTATCTCTTAAAATAGTTAAAATAATTTTTAACAATATGTTAATTACTTCCTCATCAGAATTAAAACCGTAATTATCATAAGTATATTTATGGATTATTGCTTGAGTGATTATATACAATTGTTTTTCTTTCCCTTTAAGACTAAGGTTTTCATTGGGAAACTTTTTAATCAATCCTTTCATTTCTTTAATGAAAAGATTCATTTCATTTTCAAATTCTTTTACTGAATCCATTTCATCTCTTAATTTGAGATAATAATCAAGATTTGATAATATTTCACTTTCCCAAGCTGCTAGCGTAAGACGATATTTTTTATGGAGCTTTATAATTAAGGATAAATAATAAATCAAGGCTTCTTTAACTGTTGAGAAGTCCATCCCCTTACTAAATCCTAATATTTTTGCCTCTTCCTTAAAATCTAGGGCTATTTCTCTTGTGAGCGCTAATAATATATCAATTTTACCCTTTGGAAAATGATAATATAAAGTTCCCACACTAATGTTTGCCTGTTTTGCTATTTCAATAATATTAGTATTTGCATATCCATTTTTATCAACCAATTTATTGGCTGTCTGAATTATGAGCTCTCTTGCTCCATATTTCTTCATGATTAATTTTTATGGGGTGATACTAACCATTTTTAATTAATTGATAGTGATTTAATAATATAAATATTTCGAATCGAATTCGATTCGATAAACTTAAATATAGTTATAACCTTTCTATCATCAGGATTTAATAAAATATAAAATGATTTTCATGAATGATAAGAATAATGAACCTAATCCATATTTAAGATTCATTATTATGTATATCTTTATAGCTTTAGCATTATTTCTACCCGCAGGCACTATATTTTGGTTACAGGGATGGATATATATTATACTAATGATAACTTTTTCTTCATCTTTCATAGTTTATTTAACAAAAAAAGATCCAGAATTACTGAAAGCTCGAGCGAAAACAAAAACCACTGAAAGTTGGGATAAAAGATTAGGTATTATTGGTACCCCCTTTTTCATACTAATGTATATACTCCCTGGTTTTGATGCTGTAAGGTTCCACTGGTCAAATCTTCCTATCTATATTAGTATAATAGGATTTATTGGCATGGTCATTGCAATTATCCTATTTTTTTTAGTTAGTCGAGAAAACACTTACCTTTCAAGGGTTGTTGAAATTCAAGAAGAAAGAGGTCACAAAGTTATTACTACAGGTCCTTATAGAATTGTAAGGCATCCAATGTATTTAGCCGTTGTTATTTTATATCCTTCTCACTGTATTGCGCTTGGGTCGCTATTCTCTTTAATACCTTGCGCAATTATTATCTTAACAATAATTCTTCGCACAATTCGCGAAGATAAAATGCTGCATGAGCAACTTGAAGGTTATAAAGAATATGCTCAAAAAACTCGCTATAAACTGATTCCAGGCATATGGTAATAAATTATGTTCTAAAAAATGAGCTAAATTATTGAATAACCCTTTTTTATTTATTATTTAAACTCAGTTCATTACTAATTAAATAAGAACTACTCTATATCTTCCATAACTGGATGATCTTCAATAAATTCACAATTTAAATCTAACTCTTCAAAATAATTGCATAAAGCTATACAAGCAAATTTTTCTGTCGAGTAATGAGTACCTCCAATTAAATTTAATCCTCTTTCTTTCTCAAATTCATGAACTTCATTGCTGAAATCATTTAATACAGTTACACCTGTAACATAAGTATTGATACCTAATTCCATAATCTCTTCTATTCCTTCGATGTTATTGCCACCTCCCCCTACTACTGCGACTTTACGATTAAAAATTTCATCTGATCCATACTTCCACAATTTTGTTTTATGCCCAACTACAGATTTTAATCTACCTGCCAATTGTTCAGGTTTATTTAAATCAGTCTTCCCATACACACCAACCTTAACCCCGAAATATTCATAAAATTCACCTTCAATTGTTATATCCAGAGCTTTAGCTAGATTTGTTGCTGTCGAAAATTTCCCAACCTTATCTAAGGGTACATGCATAGTATATATCGAAATTTGCTCTTGTTTCAATTTGGGGAGTAAATTTGGATTAATATCTTGGAAAATTGAGGGTTTTCTTATGTCCCAAATCATCGGGTGGTGAGTGACTAAAAGAATATCTTTTTTCTTATTTTCTATTATTTTATTTATAACAAGATCACTTGGAAAAACTGCGGTATATACAGAATTAATTTCTTCAGTATTATTTAATAAAACCCCCATATAACGATTTTTAAAATTGTCACTAATATACTCATTAAAATCCATGTGAGACCAATCATCTTTACAATGATCAAGCTCGAAATCTGTATCAAGTCTTTTATATAAATCTTTAGCTATCATCATAAGTTCCTAAATTTGAATTACGTTTGAATATTTTTCATTTGTATAATCTAATTTAAAGTATCTTAACTTTAATATTAGTATCAAATAAAGTAATACAAATTCAAATAAAAGTGAGATTCATGGCTAAGAATGAAATTAGGATTAAGATTGAAGAAATTGTAAATAGAGAGACTAGAGCTTGGGATACACAAGATGTAAATCTTTTAATGACTATTTTTCATCCTGATATGGTTTGGCCGTGGCCAAGGACACCACAATCTCATGATCCGATAGATTTGGTCTTAGAATGGGGTAGATATGATTACAATCGTTGGAAAAATGGTTGGCTGAAGTTATTTAATACACATAAATTAGACCATAACAATAGAAAAATTAGAAAGATCGAAATTTCTAAAGAATGTGATGGTGCATTTGCTGTTGTCGATATCGATACACTATGGATTGGTAAAGAGGGTAAAAAAAACCATTGGAAAGGGAGAGTATGTAAGATATATTCAAAAGTAGGGAATGAATGGAAAATGATAATGCAAACAGGAGTATTGGAATATTAATTTTTAATTTAAATTTATTTTGATTATTATTTGAACAATCTAAAAGACTTCAGTTATAATAAAACTTATTAGAAATAAGATATTTTAGACAATCATAACAAAAAAGTTTAGTTTAACTAAATTTACCAATCTTTAGAAAACTTGAAAATATTTTACCAAATAGGTGATTAGACATCGCTCATAAGCGCCCATGGCATTGTTATTCAAAATGGTCAAGGAGACCTTATCAATATAAGAGAAGCTCGAATCGTAGACGAGAATATGCACGGGGTGGTGCGCAAAGCAAAATAGTAAGATTTTGGGGCGGTGCAAAATCAGTTCCATGGGAAGATTGGGAGCTTGTAGTTGGATTGAAAGTAAATTCTCAAATTCAAATCTCTTCAAATGCTCTTGAAGCCATAAGAATTACTATCAACGGTGTTCTTAGTAGAAAACTAGGACGACTAAATTACCGACTTCGAATACGCCCAAAACCATTTCAAAAATATAGAGAGAACAGAATGTTGGCATTTGCTGGAGCAGATCGTGTACAATCTGGGATGAGAAATTCTTTTGGAAGATCCACAGGAGTTTGTGCCCGTGTCCGAGCAGGGCAAATAGTAGTTGACGTAGGGTGTTATCTTAGAAATCTCCCATTAGTACGTGATAGATTAAGGATCGCTTCTATGAAGGTCTCAAGTTCTTGTCAAATTGTAATCGTCGGATATAAAACTCCAGAATTATTAAAAAAATCGGGATTACCATTATACGATGCTAAGAAAAGGAGAGAAATCCCTCTTTATGAATTAGAAATTGCTACTACTTAAATTATAACTATTTTTAGATTATAATCTTAACTTTGGTTATCAAAAATCAAATTTAATTCATCTTAGAATTAAATAAAGTAAAGTTTCTGTTATCTTTAAAATTTTAATTAATAATATATGAAATCTTTTATTACAACCAATTGAAAGTGAAAGCACACATTATATTTAAATTAATTCGTTTATTTCTTCAGTGCTTAACTTTTCTTCAGATTTTTTAAAGATATTCATTAAAAAAACTCCCGCGATTATTATTATAATCGATAGAATTATCCCAACAGATATTGTTGCTCCTTCTATTATTATTAACTCAAAAATGATAGGTGCTACTATATACAAAGAATTATACATCGGAACTAATCTTGAAGCATCGGCTCCTTTAGCAAATCCTATTTGAGTAAGTGTAAGGGCTAACAATCATAGAAAAAAACTAATCACAAAAATAATACTGAGTATTTCTAATCGAAAAACTCCTGCAAAAGCGTCAATGAGGTTATTGGAAGTCAATCCCATTCTCTTAAAAACATTATCCATTCCTCCAAGTGTTCCTGCAACTGCTCCAAAAATGAAAGCAATCCCGATCTTTGTCTTCCAAGAAAAACTAATTAGTAATGTGAAAAATAAGCTAATTATTATAAGAAGAATGAAAAAGTTTGGATAATTAATAACTCCCGTTTTGGGGGGATCTATGATATAGAGAAATCCAACCATTGTAGTACCAATAACAATTAATGTGGCTCCAATTAGCTCAGGAGTTTTAATTTCCTCATGTAAAATATAGTGAGAATAAAACATTAATAATATCAATCCTAATCCAAAAACACTAGAAAAAACAGTTGCTGAAGTAAATGTTGTTCCTAAAATTTGCCAAATAAGTACTGTATTATTAAATGCAAATCCAATAATATAGATCAAAGGTTTTTTCCCTTTTTCTTTAAAAGACTTCTTTTTAGAAAAAATTTCTATTCCATGTCTTTCCATGGCTTTTGCTAAATGAAGAACCATAGTGTTAACTATTCCAAATAAAAGACCTAGTATAATTATTTCTGCCACAGAAAATCATTACCTATTATTTTATTTATAATTAATTTGAAATACTTAAATAAGTCTATTTTAATTATGAAATATTATTGAATGTAATAATCTAAAAACAAATAATTTTAAAACCAATTGAAACCTAATCTTGAGAAACCTCAAACCTTTCTTTAATCCTAAGAGTATTTTAATAGTTGGTGTTTCAAGAAAAGCTTATACATTCAGCTACACTATTTTGAAAAACCTTTTAGAAATTTTTTATCGAGGGAAAATATATATTTTAAACCCTAACGCAGATGAGATTTTAGGTATTAAATCCTACCATTCTTTAGATGATTTACCTGAGATTCCAGAGTTAGCAGTAATAGTTTTAGGAAAAAAAATCGCAGAAATTTTTGAAAAATTAGCGACATTTGGCGTCAAAAATGTAGCTATTGAATCGGATTTACGAATTGAAACTGAAGATCCAATTTTGATAGATAACTTACTTAACATAAGTGAGAAGTATGAGGTTTCTTTTATGGGGCCCGGTATGCTTGGTATTATTAATTTTAATAACAATTTTACAACCTCGTTAATACCTGTAAGACAGTATCTTATGCAAAAACATAGGAAGATAAAAGAAGGGATTAGTTTCATAGCACAATCAGGAGGATTAGCTGGAGCTATGGGTTGGTGGGCACCATCTCAAGAGTTACCCATTTCTAAAGTAATTCATCTAGGATATGGATTCGATGTTAATGATGCAGATGTTTTAGAATATTTTAAAGAAGATGAAACAACTAAAGTAATTTCACTTTTTTTAAGAGAAATCACAGATGATATAATTAATGCTGTAGAGGAAATTGCTCAGATTAAACCTATATTATTTTTTTATGTGGGAAAAGATGAATTAAAAGAAAAAAAGTTAATTGAAGTTGGAGGAATCAGTGTTTTAAATTATATAGAACTATTCGAATTAGCTAAAGTATTTTTATGGTGTTCAGAACCAAAGGGACCTAATCTAGGGATAGTAGGACCTAGTTCCGGGGCAATATATTTAATTGTTAAAGAAATGAGAAACCAAGGATTATCACTTGCTAAAGTAAGTAAAGAGCATAAAGATATTATCCTTGACAAAGTAGGAGGATCAACGTGTAAATTAGGGAACCCCGTTGATTACTGGCCACCAGAAAGGTTTGTGGGAACCAAGATTTGCGAAATTTACAATACATCTTCAAAAACATTATTAAAAGATGATGCTGTCGATGGGTTAATATTAGCTTTAGAATTTTTCATCGAAATTGAATTTGATTTTAATATCTTTGATAAAATTAAAAAAACATTTCCAGACAAACCAATAATAACTATACTAATACAAGCAGAACATGAAGGTGCAAAAAGAGTTATAAAATCGGCTTCAGAATTAAAAATACCTGCATTTGAAAATGAGGTAGAACGAGCTGTTAGAGGATATAAATTACTATTCGATTGGTATTCAAAAATAAAAAAGAAATAAAAAATTAACTTAAGAAAATATCTTTTAATTCTTCAGGTATCTCTGCTGATTCATCCATTAAAGAGATAGCATATACAGTTTCTCCGCAATTACATGGTTCTCCTTCAAATAAGTAAAATTTAAATTGATTTTTCCAGTTACAAATTTGCACGACGTTAATTTCTACAACTTCACCACATATACAAAAAATTGCAATTTTTTCAGAATAATTAGGTATGATGGCTGTGAAATCAATCGAAGCCTTGCTAAATTCAGAATTATTCAACATATCGTTAATTTTTTCAGCAAGATTATCTTTTAGGGTTGGGACGAAATCATTGACATTCCCATCCTTACCTTTCATTTCCGTAAGTACAACAAAATTTTTCTCCAATTTTTCCGGTTTTCTTTTTTCTGGAATAATAGGTTGTTGATATTGAATAAGTTGCTGGGGTATTGGAAATGGTTCTACTCCCTGGGGATATTCAAATGTGTAAAAATATTGCATTGTACCTCTTATATTCTTTTGATTTATTAATGTTATATTTTCATAATCTCTGCTATTAAGCGTGAATTTAATCAATTGTAAAGGTACTTTTAATTCTAAAAGTCTGGCTCTAACATTATCTAATGTTTCTCCAGTAAAATTTTTCAAAACCATAATATCTGCTTTATTTTCAGTATATATCTGATTTTTATTCTGCTCTTTAAATGCAAACCATTTCTTAACAACCCGACCTTTGATTAATTGAGGCGCCATACAAAACACACACAAAACTGGAAGCAAAAAGTAGGTTATCTCAGGAATAATAAATGAAACTATAATTAAGGCAAACATAGGTGCAGTAAGATATAAAGTAAGCCTTCGTAGGCGTTTATCCATAGACCCTTTTACACCTTTACTCGTAGCTATTTCTTCCGCTTTACCTTTTAATTTAAAGACGGTATCAAAAATCTTTTTTGACTCGAAACTTTGCTTTAAAAGGCGATCTTCCTCCCCCTTCGTGCTAAATTCCTCTATATGGGATGTTATTTGTTTAGAATATTGATTTAAAGTGTTATCCTTGAAGATAAAATCTAATGTTTCTTCAGAGAAATAATCTAAAAAGCGTACAATATAAAGTTTTTTCTCAACGTCTTGAATGTCTGTTGGACCTAAACCAAGCGCTTCTTGAATCATTTGACCTTGTGTTTTTTTTACTCTCTTCTCTGGTTTCTTCTCTTTTTCTTCTTGGTTCTCTGGAATCTCAGTTTTTTTTATTTTATCATTTTCAATGTCGTTCATAATGTATACAAAAATTAGTGTTTTAATTTATAAACTAAGAAATTTTTGACAGATAATTAACTTTTGCAAAAATACCTAGTTTTAATGAGATATGTCCGAAATTGAGTCATATCATCTTTTTAAGGCTAAGAGTTAGTTCTAGACTTCATCAAAAGATTTAATAGTAAATGTAATCAATTATTAATTTAATAAAGGTTTAAAATTCATTTTGATAAGAATAATTAATCTAATAAACTTCAAGTGAGATTAATAATGAGCTCAGAAAAAACTGAACCTAATGAAGTAAAAAAAATCCCGAAGAAGGGCATAAAAAGATATCCAAAAAAACCCCTTATTGCTGGAGGGATAATTGCCGTTATTGCAATAGCAGGTATTGTAAGTGGTATTGTTATATTGGGAGAAATTGGTAAAACAAGGGGAGGTACTCTTGTATTAGGTGTCACTGGCACTCTTAATTATCTTGATCCGATTGAAGGTTGGGTTGAAGCTTCAAGTGCCATTATAACTCAGATAGTAACCGAAGCACTATTTGCATTGGAGGGTATACATAATAGCTCCCGTCTTATCCCGAATCTAGCAACCGGTTATGATTGGAGTGATAATAACACAGAATTAACGTGTTACGTAAGAAAAAATGTTGAGTTCCATGACGGAACACCATTTAACGCTACAGCCGTAAAATGGAACATTGACAGGATTCAGAGATTAGGGATTGATCATTGGGGGGGTCGTTTATGGCAATTCCCAGATGGCAATTGGATTATTAATGAAACTAAAGTATTAGACGAGTACACTGTTAAGTTTGTGTTAAACAAACCCTTTGTCCCACTTCTATCATTATTGGCTACGCCGGTATCATTAATGTTATCTCCATCTTCGACTCCTGATAATGAGTTCAACGGTATAATACCTGGAACTTTATACGGGACAGGGGCTTTTATCTACAGTGCGTATGAAGGAGGAAACAATGTAACATTGTCCCCTAATCCAGATTATTGGGGGGGGAGACCGGCATTTGATGATGTAATTATAAAGCTTTATCCTAATGATACTGTTAGATATGAAGCGATGTTATCTGGAGAACTTTCATGGACATCTGCCAGATCTAGGGAATGGTCTGATGAAGATAGAGAACTACTCATGAATACTACAGGTATTGAATTAGAAAGAACCCCTGGCCCATACCCCGCAATGTATTCCATTAT
Source organism: Promethearchaeia archaeon (assembly GCA_036478875.1). Taxonomy (GTDB): domain Archaea; phylum Asgardarchaeota; class Lokiarchaeia; order Sigyniarchaeales; family SOKP01; genus Loki-b32. Next base: position 17,159 of record JAZGEW010000003.1, read on the forward strand.
TATGAATAACAATGTAATTAATACTACCATGAGAAAGGCAATCTCATATGCGTTTAATTTTTCTGCCTATGTAAGTCTTTTTGATCTCATGCTTAAGCCTGTATCTTCAATATTCCCCCCAATAAGAGTTGAATCGCCCATACCAAAAGGGATGCTTTACTCTCACTGGGGAAGCTTTGATATGCCCTATTATAATATTTCAATAGCACGACAAGCTTTAAAAGACGTTAATTGGAATGGAACAACAGGGTTAACTGCAAATGATAATATTAGTGCTGGAAATGAATGGGAACTCTTAGTAACTGATGGGACACCTCTCGCGACGTATAATCTCACATATCCTATTGATGGGATTTTTGGGGATGAATACTTTTACATTATGTTAAATGAAAATCTTAAACAAATTGGAGTAAAATTAGAACGAGCGCTTGTGACTTTTTATCAAGCATATGCCATATTAGGAATTGAAAAGGATGATGATTATAATAGAAACATGTTAGGAATTATTAAGGATCCATTTGGATGGGGGGCGGATTATAACGATCCTTATACTATAATCAACCCATTATTTTCAAGTAAAGCTGATGGAGTTTGGAATCTTGGTCAAGTAAATGATGCGCTGGTACAACAATGGATGGAAGAGGCTGTTGAAGAAACAGATGAGGATTTAAGAGAGCAAATATACTTTAACATTGAAAAACGTCTTATTGAAGAAGTATACCCCGTTATATGGTGTGAAATGTATTTTACTTATGATACTTATGTATCAAATTTACATTGGACACCTGATCTCGGGGTATTCACAATTAAAGACTGGTATTTCGACTAGAATGTGCTGATCTTTATGTTTTTTCTATAGTTAACTATTTTTTTTTCTTCATTCCTATTAAGAGATTTGATAAAATTGCATCAAAAATCTAATATAATATAACAAAAATGAAAAAAATTTCACTTTTTTAAGAGCTAGAGAGGTGTACATAATACCATCCTTCATACTTATGTAATGTTAATCCTACTAATAATAAATTATAGTTAGTTATAGCGGGAAAATCTGTGGAAGTCAATTCGTACCCAAATGGGATCCCTTCTAAATCTTTCAAGACTTCAATTTCGAATCCTACCCAGTCCGACCCAAACCTTTTTAATGCCTGTACAGTATCATTTAAAGTTATCCATGCACCAATGTTAGCAGTGTTGTCGTAGTAATTTAAAATGATGTCTCCATATTCATTACCTACTAGTGAAACAGTAATATTGGCGTTCATTATTTTATATTGGTTGCTATGATTGATATCAATTGTGATATCTCCTGCAATGGAATTATATGTCCATATGATGTTCCGAGTATATTCTGGGTTATATGCCATTAATTCTATATTTCCATCATTCGCTATTCCAGTTATGTTACCTTCGAGTGTACAGTACTCAAAATCATAGAAAATATTACCTGTCGAAACATTTGTGTGGACATTTCCAATTGAAACTCCCCATGGAACTGAAATCTCAAAATCTCCTTCATTGATAGTTGCCATTATGTCGAAAATGATATCACTTCTAAGAGATACAACTATACTCACATTTTTCATTACCCATAATGAAGGATCAAACCAACTATCTGATAGGAGCTCCAGAGTGAAATTTGCTGAAGAATTCGTAGTTTGCCCATCGAGGTAAAAATAGTCTGTATACGATTTCCCAGCTAAATCTGAACCAACCATTTCAATATTGACGTTTATTTTCACAAAGTAATCAACTGGGGGATCAATATACTTTATTTCAACATCTCCTACATCAACGTTTAGATTCAATTTTTCTATAGGAGAAGAATTGTCTGGAGCATATTCAATAGTAAGAAATTCATCAATCGTTCCGTAATTTGAAAGACCGTTGGAGAGAGTAAGAATTGGAATAGTAATAATGAAGGTGAAACTGATAATTACTATTAAAGTTATTGCAATTATGCTTTTATTCGCCATTTTTAAATCCTTAGGATTATTACATGTATAATTATTTAGATAGTAGAGGCTTTAATATAAATAGATTTCTCCAATATAATCATTTAACAATCTACATATAGTTAGGAAAAATAATTATTTAAGATCAAAATTCTTTTATATTGATTTCACTTATAAGCTAATTATCGGAGAATAGATAAAAAATATTATTATTAGGTGATTCCACACTATTTTTTTCATCGTTTATGATCCTTTAGAGCGTTTTGTTTCCACTATAGCTATTTTTATGTTAGTAATTTGTGGGATTCTTTATTTAATTCAAGGTCGTAAAAGAGAGCTGACACACGAAAAGACGTTAATGTATGCATTCGCGAGTTTTTGGTTTAGTATAGCCTTAGTAAGAACTTTTTTCTATTTTACTGATTATTTTTTAGAAGGAACCTATACTGGCGATTTAACCACAATCCTACAGTCTTTTGATGTTTTAAACTATACATTTCTTTATTTTTATTTGTATTTATATATTTATGTGTTTATTAATGTCATATCCTTAAGTGTAATGTATATTTGGTTTTCAATTAGGTCGAAAAGGGAGTTCCAAGCGATCTCATCTGTGATGACAATTGGATATACAGTTTTTCTAATAGGGTGGGCTTTTGAGATGATTATATTAAAGGATTTAAACCTACTTTCCCCGATAATTCCACCTATTCTCGTTATAGTAGGTGCTTTAGTTGCAATATCTCCTTTAATTATTGATCTTGAATTTTTTTCTCGAGCTTTTGCTAATTGGTTAGTTATAATTTCAATCATTTTTATCTTTACATTTTTGGGGTTGACTGCTTTTTCTAATTTGCCATTATATATAATAGTATTAATAATGGTTTGGATTGCGGTAGCAGTGCTTGTAGTGGTTATTATCTATATAATGTTTCATGTAATTCAGACTTTCAAATCTCCTTATAAGGATGAAACAGTTAAAAAAGAGGAACTCAAAGACTTTGTGAAAATCTTTTCTAAACCTGCAATAATTACGGCAGAAGAAGTACAATATCGTAGGGAAAAGAGAATTTGTTTGGTTTGTAAGAATAAAATTTCAAGGTTAAACTATATTTGCCCTGAATGTTTAGCACTTTATTGTGTTAAATGTTCTGATGCATTAGGTAATCTAGAAAATTCTTGCTGGGTGTGTGAAACACCATTTGATGAGACTAAGCCTATCCTAGAAATGAAGGAAATCGAGGGTGAAATTTCAATAGCAGAGGAGAGGATTGTTAAAAAAGAAAAAAAATCTAGAAAAAGGAGTGAGGGTAAATGATTGAAAATCTTCTTGCTTTAAATCCAATTGATTTAATAGGTATCTTGCTTATTTGGTTTATAGTAATTCCTTTTGTTTTATTAGCAATATTAACTGTATGGGTGTTTAAAAATGCTAAAAAAAACGAGTTAAATGCAGTAGTATGGGTTCTAATTGTCTGGATAATTCCCTTCTTCTTTGGATTTATTGTTTATTTAATAGTTAGAAATAGAAATATAGCAAATGCTTCTTAAAATTATAATAAAATTCAATTTAAACCTTCATAATTAGTAAGGATAAAATGTATTGAAATAATGATTAAATGAAAAAGATTATAAAACAACTTATACAATATTTAACTTATACAAATTAAAATGAAAGGTGCGAAAAAGATTGAGAATTACAGTTGAGGATTCAAGAACTGGAAAATTGATTAAATTAGATGTGAAGACACATCATCAAATCGAACGGATAGTTGATATAATTATCAAACATATGGGTATTATTAGTGCAGAGCAAAGATCTTATTCTTTGGTTCTTAAGGATCAAGAATTGCCCAGTACAATAACTATTGCTGATGCTATTCATAAATTTGGCTTAGAAGAGAATGATAAATTAATTTTATGGGCAAAAGTTATTGGCGGTTTAAATTTATAAAAATAAGCTGAAATGACTTTTAGTCATCAACGATAATAATATCATCATCTTCTTCTTCCTCCTCTACAATAACTTCTTTAAGATCTAGATCTTTTAGAAAATCAGCCATAGTTTTTTTTCTAAAGAAATCAGCTGCCTCTAAACATATTGGATAATTGAGCGGATCATCAGGATTAGGATTTTTCACTAAGAGGCCTAAAGCTTTAACAGTAGTCTCTAAATCGGATAATCTAGACCATTTTTTTAGAACATTCAAACATATATATCCTGTTCCTGGATTATTTGAGGAAATACCTACAGGATGGATATTTGGGTGAAAAATGTTTGTAAGCCATGAAAAATCTATCCCTCCCGGATAAGGAAATGATCTATTAATTTTTAGGAAAATTCTATGAGATTTTTTTGGAATAAAATCTCTGCTTTGTTTAATAACTCCTAACTCATTTAATTTTATCGTGAATTCAACACTGTTATTAGCTCTAATTAGGGTGTTTTCTTCCAGTACCTCTAATTTTGTGATTGCTTTGATTTCATTTTCGACTCTATCTTTCCATATTTCAAAAGGAAGTTCTGGCATTTTTTTTTTAACCCTTTAATTATTTTTATTAGATATCAAACTATTAAGTGACGGTTTTATTATTTATTATTTTTTGTTTGATTACTATATAATTTTTAATTATTTTTTTTACATACAGTGAATCTATTATTCTTTTTTATATGAGCAAGTCCAACAATCGGGATTTTTTATCTTCTCAAAGATATTGAATTTGTTTAACAAACCATTATAATTCAACTGTTTTCCTATTAATGGTTTCCCTATATGAGGATTCCATTTGCCATTTTCTTTAAAATGATCTAATCCTAAAAGAAATTTCAACACTTGTTGTGATTGCAAACCTCCAATAATCGAGGTTGTGGTTATGATTGTAGCGATTTTTGCGATAGTTTGACCACTTTCACTTTCAATTTCTTCCCCAGTACAAGAAAACTTTTGCCACATTAAATCTAAATCTGCATTCGAAATATTACATTGTAAACAGGCGGCTTCTTCTTCTCCAGAATAAACTGATTGAACACTACCAAAAAATTCTTCAATCCCTGAGTCTACAAAAGGGACCCCATAATAATAAGCATAGTTATTTGCTTCTACTCTTGCCTCAACATTGTCTAAACACGAACATATAACATCAGATTTTTTATAGAGGGTTTTATCAATATCTTTCAAATCCTTTTTTATCCCTAATATTTCAGTATTCGGATTTAATTCTTCACATGCATTTTTCACAACATCGACTTTATAATCTTTATTCTGAGCACTCTGACTATTAAATAACACACATCGATTTAAATTTGAGATGTTTATGAAATCGTAGTCTATTAAAATTAATTTGCCTATTCCTGTTAAAATTAAGTTTTTAACAACTTCATTACCTGTCGCTCCTACACCAATCACCATAACTGAAGCATCTGAAATTTTCTTTTGGTCCCATCCCGCTATTCTTTTTTGACGATCGAAGATATCTGAATCTATGGAGTCAATCTCAAAGACTTTGATATCTTCTCTCTTTTTTTCTTCTTTTTGCATTTATTCGAAGTTATGAGTTATTTTAAATTCAAGTTAGAACCGCATAGCTAATAGATTTATAACCACTTTCTGAATTTCTATCCAATGTAAAAAATTCGAGCTCATCTTTATGTGGATCCACAACTAACGCTACTTGGTAGGATTCTGGGAAAAAAAATTCTTGGGTCTTTAAATCTGTTGTAGATAAAAAACACGAGAATCCAGGATGTGAATGCCACCATCCTACTATTCTTAAATTATCATTTTCTCTTTTTTTCTTCAATCTCTGGAATCTTTTGTCATATTTACCAGCAGTACCTTCAATTTGAGAGGTTGAATATTTATCACTATGAACCGCTCCAAGAAGAAAAAGGATCTCCTCAATTATAACATAAACGTTTTCATTCCACTTTAATATATTCCCTATTAGATATCCAAAAATTTCATTTTCAAAATTTTTCGTCAAAATATTAATTTTTTGTAAAGTTTCTCTATGAATATATACAGGAAATACAAAATCTTCTTTAATTTCTATTGATGTCATTTCTCTTTAATTTTCTTTAAAATGTTTTTATACAAAATGGTTATATTTCTTCTCTATTTTGTCTATGAGTGAAATTTTTAATATTGTATTGATTATTTTATATATAATGTCTTTAGCATCCGCCTGGACGGCAGAAAAGCCGAAAGTTTTTATACTAAATGACTCACTTATTTTATCTGGTTCAAATGATGTATTTGACAAATCTTGAAAATTCGCAATTATAAAAAAATCTGCTTTATTTGTTTTTTGCCTTAACTCAGAAAATAATTGCTTTGTCCTACTTAAGTTGCCTGCTCCTGAATTAGTAACGATACAAATAATATCTGCTGAATCTAATAGGGTTTTGTAAATTTTAGAATAGTTATTTAACTCTCGTAAATTAACCTCTCTTAATATAAATTCATTTATTCCTTCTAAATTAGGCAGATTTATTGTTTTCTGAATAATTTCATTCATATCATCATCTAATTCTAAAATAGTCTCGCCCGGAAATAAATCCATGATACTGCTCTTTCCCACACCATCTTCGCCTGCTAATAATATCTTTGGCGGAATAAGAATATGGCTTTCAGTAAATCTATCAAACTCTGTGAATTGTTTAGCTTTACCATTCCATTTTTTTAATTGATCATGAAATTGGTTATCAAACTCTGTTTTTATTAATTCTAATTTGTCCCTAACTTCTTCTTCAGGATCATCAATATCTGTTGTAATAATATACAAATACTGATTTTCATCATAAGTGTAAATAACCTTAAGATTTGTAAAATGTAATGATTTGATTTCACCTAACCCAACGTTTTTACCAACATGAGTAATGGAAGTGAGAAAGTTAATAATCTCATTATCTTTTTGTTCAGAACCAAAAAATGATTTAGAATAACATAAGACACCATCATTCGCGATAATAAATATTTTTGATATCATTTCAGTTTTCTAATCTTTCCTAACTAGTGAGGGATTATTCACTAATAATAATTTTTGCCCCTTTAATTTCATAAATTCAAATATCATGCACATAGTTTTTCCTACTATTTTAACAAATTCCTCTTTATGTTTGTTTACTTACTATTTTCTGTACGATTGAAATTCTTACCATTTCACTAATTATGTCAAGAATCTTTTCTTTAGCTTCTCTTTTAATTGCACAGAAGCCATATGTTTGAATCCCAAACATTTTTTGCACTTTTTCTGGCTCGTATGATGTATTTTGCAAATCTTGAAAATTTGCGATTAGATAAAAATCCGCTTTTTTCACTTTCTTTTCTAATTTGGAGAATAATCTTTGTGTTCTCCCTAAATTACTTGCTCCTGAATTTGTAACAAGTATAATTATGTCAACTGAATCTAGAAATGATCTATAAATTTTTGAATTATCAATTAATTCCTTTAAATCAATTTCCCTTAAAATACACTCGTTTATTCTCTTGAGACTAGATAAGGTGATAGGTTTTTGGATAATCTCATTCAGATCATCATCCAATTCTAAAATAGTTTCTCCTGGAAATAAACTCATCATCGTAGTTTTTCCTACGCCCTCTTCACCACAAATTAGTATTTTGGGAGGTATAAAAATACGTTCTTCAACAAATTCATCAAATACTTCAAACTTTCGAGTTTCACAATCCCAGTTCTTCAATTGAGTATGAAAACGATTGATGAATTCTGTTTTTAACAATTCTAATTTATCTCGCACGACTTCCTCTGGGTCATCAATGTCAGTTACTATAATAAACATACATAAATTTTCATCATCACGGGTATATATGAAATTAAAATTTCTAAAATTTAACGATCTTATTTCTCCTCCACCAATTTCTCTGGCTATGCTACTAATTGCAGTGAGAAAGCCGCTAACTAAATCATTATCAATATCGGTGTCTCCTACAAATGTTCGTGAATAACAGAGAACACCATTAGACATTATAATCAAAATCTTAGATATCATTTTTGATTCCTAAGTATAACCAATTAATAATTAATTTAATATTAGATAGGTTGATTATTCTAATTAACTAAATGAAATTTCTAATATATTAAATTTATTTTCCTAATATAAATACAATTGTGAAATTTTGTGAACGAAAAAGAAGACACTTCCCATTCTGATGATCAAGAACCAATAGTTATAGAACATCACGATCCAAAAATCGAAGAAAAGAAACCTCCAAATGACAAAATTATACATTTTAAAATAGTAGAAAATAATAAGAACTCAGAATCTTAAGTAAAAAGAAATTATATGTTTTAAAAATAGATAAAAATAGTAAAATTTATAACATTTTTATAGACATATTATATTTTGCTCTAAACTTTAGGCTATAAAAAAGAAATTAAAAAGAAAAAGAATAATTTTAGGCAACGTTTACAACTTGCTTAACTTCTGGAACAAATTGTTTAATAGCTCTTTCTACACCGTAAGTTAATGTTTGTTGAGCGTGCATACAACCAGCACAATGCCCCAACAATCTTACTTTTACGATTCCATCATCTTCTATACTGATAAGTTCGATATCGCCGCCATCCATCTGTAATTGAGGCCTAATTTTTTCAATAACTTGTTTTATTTTTTCTTCATCCATTACTTTCACTTGATAATAATCATTATATTCTTTAATAGAAAAAAGGAAAAGAACCTTTTAAAGGATTCTTTTTATATTTTATTAATTTTTCTATATTGCAGTTAATTCTAACAAGGA
>JAZGEW010000004.1:0-27593 GCA_036478875.1 Promethearchaeia archaeon
ATTCGAAGCCAGGATCAGGTTTAGGACTTGCATTAACAAAGAGAATAGTAAATCTTCATGGAGGAGATATTTCATTTACAAGCAAAATAGGAAAAGGTACGACTTTTACATTCACAATTCCAAAAAATTTTAAAACAAATAACGAAATCAAGAAGAATAAAAAGGAAAGTACATAAAATTATAACTTTCTGAAAAGGTTAAGTATATGATTTTTTACAATAAGAAATTGTCTAAAAATTCATCACAACAATCTGAATCTAAATATAAACGAATTATTGAGAACATAAATGACCTTGTTGTAATAATAAATTTTGGTTTAGACATTGAATATATCAATGAAAGAATTGCTTATAAATTATTGAAATATCGGAAGGAAGAAATTATCGGAACCTCTTGCTTAGAATTTATCCATCCTGACGATATTGATAAAGTAGTGGAGATAATAAAGGAAGGTTTTAAACATAGTGAAACTGTCGTCAAATTGCGGTTTAAACATAGAGATGGATATTGGTTATGGTTTGAATGTGGGGGGTATACTTTTCGTGATGAAGAAAATAAATTAAAATGGTTAATAGTTTGTAGAGATTTAACTGAACGCAAATTAGTTGAACAAAGATATCAGAATTTATTTGATAAATCTCCTAATGCAATATTAATTATAAATTTTGATGGAAAAATCATAGACGCTAATTCTACTACAAAAAAACTATTCGGATATGATAGTAATTATTTCGTGGGCAAATCTATCAATGATTTAGATAGTATATTCAATTTTGACGTTAAACAATATTTTAAAAAGATTTTTCATGCAACTTTCAAAGAAAATTTCCCAGACCCAATTGAGGTTATTGTTAAAAAATCTGAAGCCAATTTAATTTGGGTTGAAATTCAAGCTTCTATAATAAAACAAAATAATAAAATATTAATTCAACTTATTTTTCAAGATGTTACAGAGAAAAAGAATGCAGAACTATTAGAAGAAAAATTTAAAGAGAAACTAGAAGAAAAAGTACAATCTAGAACAAATGAACTGAATGAAGCGCTTCAACAACAAACATTATTTTTAGATCAAATTGCGAAATCATCGCAATTTAAAACGGAATTCATGTCAACTATGTCTCATGAGTTACGAACTCCTTTAAATGCAATAATTGGCTTTACTGAACTGCTTTTAGAAGGTGTTTATGGTCCTCTAAATAATGATCAAATGGAGTTTATAAGTGATATCAAAGTATCTGCAGATTACCAATATGAAATGATAAAACATATATTAGATATATCTAAAATTGAAGCAGGTCAAGTTACGCTAAATATCCAAAAATTTTCTTTGAACAATATGATAAAACAAATCAAATCAAGCTTAAGATCTCTCTATAAGAAAAAGAATTTAAAATTTAAAATTAAAGGCTTAGACTCAGAGAAGGAAATTTGCGCAGATCCTATTAGGTTTAAAGAGATTATTTTAAATCTGGTAAGTAATGCGGTTAAATTTACAATAGAGGGAACAATTACCCTCACTGTTCAAGAAAAATATGATTATTGGTTATTTAAAGTAGCTGATACTGGCATTGGAATAGCACAACAAGATTTTCACTTAGTCTTTAAAGAATTTAAGAGGATTGATTCTACATATGTAAGATCTGTTCCAGGTACGGGGCTTGGATTATCTTTAACAAAAAGATTAGTAATTCTACATGGTGGAGATGTTACATTTTCGAGCGTTCTAGGTGTTGGAACAACTTTTACATTTACAATACCAAAAATAAAATAAATCGAATTAACTAATATTAAAAATCTAGAGCATATTCTGAGCTTAAATCTTGTGAAATTTTTGCTATTTTTTTAAGTTCCTCAAAATCTTTCTCTAAAATGGCTTTCATTAGATTAATTTTCATTTTTTTTATCTTCTCAAGAATAAATGAAAATTTAATCTCAATATTATTATATAAATCATCAATTTTAGTGTAGAGATTTCTTGCTTGTTCAGTGTCATAAATTTCTAAATTGAAGATCTGATCTGCGTATGATTTGTTTAGCTCTTCTAACCAGTCCTTACCTAACGGTATTAATGGAAATAGAGAATCAACCTTACCTAACTTTATAGCGTTCTCAAATTCTTCATGAAAATCATTAAATATATTTTTAAAATATTCATTTACTGTGTAATCAACAGGGCTAATGTTAATATCAGGGTTCATAAAAAAAGTAACCGTATAATTTTCGTATCCATAAATTTGCATTCTTAAATTACTTCCAACTAAGTCGAATCCAGTTAAATCATTAATATTTATCTGAGTTGAAAATTTTTCTAAGGCGCAAATAAACATTGGAATTAATTCTAGATCCACTGTAGTGACTTTCTCTTCATCTGGAACCTTATTTAATAGATATCTTTCAAGCGCGTTTTCAAATACTTCTATTTTTAATAAAAGCCTACCATTTTTGTCTGCTATAATAGCTCCGATAAAAGGGGGGATTTTTTCCTCATGAACCAGTTTATTATTCAGGGGATCAATTTTAACACTCGAAGAACTATCTGAAGAAAATTGCTTCAAAACATTTTTGAAATGATATCTCCCTATATCTGTTAAGCTAAGAACTTCTTTTGTTTTAAGTTTTGATATTTCAATATGTTTTTTAGCAACTAGATGTTCAATCAGATAATCGAGAAGTTTTTCAGGAATGTGGAGCTTTTTCATAAGAGCAGTTTTTGTGGTTGTAACCTCTTCATCAATTTGATTTATTACTTTTATTGATTTTTCTATTACATCAAGCATCAAACCCTCCTCAGAATTTTCCTCTTGAAAACATATTTTTATAATTTCTATAAAATAAGAGAAAGTCTGAGTAAAATGTGGTTGCTTTAAGCTAGTATACAAAAATTTTATCAACTTTTTGTTTGAAAATGCGTCTTTTATTCTAGAATTGATTTTTTGAATATCATTTTGATGTACTAAATCTATTTTATGGATTAAGGCGTAAATCATTGTTGATGAAGATAACAAATTCCGAATTTCAATAACTTTTCCAATAAATTCGAGAATTTGGTCTATGCCCAATGTGATATCAATAATAATTAATATTACTGTTGTATTAGAAAATATTGATTTTTCTTCAGTTTCTAACCACCGTTGATTTTCTTGACCCGCTAAATCAAATATCCCAATATTTTTATTTAAGCCAGGAAGTCTCATTATTAATGATTCTTCTCCATGGGTCGGTTCTAAAGCGTACTCAAGCAGCCTGGATGAGTTTTCTCCCTCAAAAAAGACTTTACGTAAGGTAGTTTTTCCTGAACCAGAAGGACCTACAAAGATAATTTTAGTACTCATTTTTTCTTTTTAGTAAAGTAATAGAGATTTTTTAGTTTTAATCTAACTTGTCCAATCAACCAAATTAGTTTATTAGAGCTTAGAGTTTCTGAAAGACAAATCAAATTCTTAAGTCCGAATTTTTCGTAATTTAAATTATTCATTATTAAGTTGAATTTATTCGAACTTGAGAGTATTAAGTGTTCTATTCTACTATTCAATGCCATATCGTCAAAGGTTTTATTTAATTGGGTAATAAGTTTATGAGAATGGTTTATGATTGTTGTATTAAAATCCTTAGACATGGCTTGGACAAGGATGCTATCGCTTTGGTTAGTTACAAAAACCATTGTTTTTGAAATATCCAAGAGAAAACTATCAAGAATCTCTTTTATTAATGCATTTTCTTTCGAGAATCCGCTTAATAAATCATAAAAAGCGTTATATAGATTATAAATTAAATTTGGATAAATACTTGTATAGTAAATAGGTATTTTATATTGTTTTTTTATTGAATTTGTAATTTCTTTCAGGCTATTTTTTCTTGTTTCTTGTCCTATAAGGTCTATTTTATGTATAAATAAAACTAATTTACTCTCAAATTGATTGTCTTTTATTATTTTTAAAATTTTGTCAATATCGTCAACTACTTGTTGAGGATTTGAAATCCAAATCTGATAATCGAAAATATAAATTATAATATCAGTATTTTCAAATGCGAGAATAGTGTCACTCTCATTTAGGTTTCCTAATAAATCACTTAATTCTTGTCCAGATGAATCAAATAATCCAAGTTTTAAATCTAACCACGAGTAAACAGAAGGTGAAATTCCACGGGTGGGTTCTAGTGGATTATATAATAAATCTTTCGGACTTGCACCTTCGAATACAATTTTTTTAATACTTGTTTTTCCTGTAGCTGCTTGTCCCACTAAAAGAATCTTTCTTGGGGACACTTCTTTAAAAAAACTCCCTAAATTGTCTAGGAAATAATTTTTTCTTTCAACCTTAGATTTTTTGAGAGTTTCCAAACCAAAACTTAACATTTGGGATTTTATTTGATATATATTTACTTTTTCTTTTTCTTCTAGAATCAGAAATACTATTTCATACCCATCTTCAACAACTCTCGATTTATCACAGACACTTAGAATTATTTGATTATCATAATTAATTTCGAGTAATTCTTGAGTGGTAAAATCTTCTTTTAATGAATGAGCCAAAAAAATCTTATGAGTTAACTTAAGAGACAATTCTAAATTCTCAGGATATTTAGCTTCTAGTATCGATCCTACTTTTGTGTCCCAACTAAATAGTGCTATTCCAAGTACCATTTTAAATCTTATTTGGTCTGTTTAATGGTTTTTTTTAACTAAAGAACAATTTTGTATACCTAATAATAACTGATATTTATAAACATATCGAGAATGAAAGATTTATTAATACTAAATTAGATTATTTTTGTACTGACTAGTGTAATGAAAAAATGGTGAGTAAATTTTTTGACAAAAAACATATATGTTATCGAGGATAACGAAAAAAATATGAAGTTATTTAGAGCCATTCTAAACCTAATACCTGAAGTAGTACTATTTGAAGAAATGCGAGGAGATTCAGGTTTAGAACTTATCAAATCGGGTAATCCAGATTTAATCATTCTAGATATCCAACTTCCAGAAATAAGCGGGATCGAATTATGTATCGCTCTGAGAAAAATTGAGAAATTTAAGAACATCCCGATAATAGCAGTTACATCGTTTGCAATGAAGGGTGATAAGGATCGAATATTGTCAGCAGGATTCAATGAATATGTTTCAAAACCAATAAGAGTAAACAAATTTAGGGAATTAGTTAAAAACTATTTAAATTAAAAACACAGATTATTTGCATCCTTTCTATACAGATTTTAATAAAAATCCATTTCCTTATAAATTAAATTCTATTGGTATTTCACTATAAGAGTATCTAATAAATACCTAAAGGCTTTTAATAACTTTTTTTTGAAAGGTGAGTTAAAAGGCCTTATAATCCAAATTTAAATTTATATAATTTACACTATGTTAGGAGTTTATTACCTATAACTCTCTTCTTCCATATTCCTTAGTGTATTGGATAGATAATTAAGTGTATAATCCAATTAGTGAAGTGTAAAAGTTTATATAGGAAGAGTAAAACTAGTTTATTAAAAAATAGTTTAATCATTTATGTATTATCATATAAAATTTCAATAATAACTCCAACAGAAATTAACCAATAAAGATAGAAGAATAAAGCATTATTAAAATATCACGATAATCACTTATTGCAAATCCTGAAGTGATTACTCTTCCTTATAATCCCTTGGGTTTATCTAATTTTAGATAAACCCACTTTTTTCTTTTTTTTTCTGTTAGCATAAAGCTATTTTTATATTTAAAATTCTATCAAGAAAAAAATTATACCACAGAATTATGATGATGGATGAGAGAGAATAAAGATTACTTTCTTAAACAATATTACTGTAGGATATGCGATAAAGAGCATATAATAAAATTGAGAAGAAATGTTACAGAAGGCCGTGAAAGATATCCATTTTCTTATATTTTTCTTCATGGTGATTTGAAGAATATTTTAACAACACTCTACATCGATAAAGATGCCCAGATAAGGGGTGTAGATGTGCAAGAATTAACTGATGATGATATTTTTTCAAAAGAACAAGTGGTTTCAATTACTAAAAAAATGATAAATGAAATTGAAAGATTGAGAAGAGAAAATACAATTCTCTTAGATGAAAATAATGATTTAAAGAGAAGAAAGAATGATTAAATATTTAAAATAAAAATACAAATCATGCAAATAATATGCATTTCAAAAATTTGCCAAATAAATTTAATGATTTCAAGATTAAAATTAAAGAAATTGTTTGAAATAAAAATAATATGAAAAAAGGTTGATGTTAATGTCCTTTGCTCGTTATAAAATTTGTATTTTTGGAGATGGAGGAGTTGGAAAAACTACTTTAGTTAATAGATATATTTCTGGGAAATTCAGTGAAGATTTCAAAATGACTATTGGTGTAGATTTTTATACTAAGAGTATTGAATTTGAGGGAATCAAAGTACAATTACAGATATGGGATTTTGGAGGTGAACACCAATTTAAAAATCTTCTACCTAATTATATAATCGGCGCGTCTGGAGGAATTTATATGTATGACATCTCGAGATTTTCGAGTTTAACTAATCTAGATGATTGGCTGAAAGTATTGAAAAAAACACCTGGTGATAGCGAAAACTGTATACCTATCTTATTAGTAGCGGGAAAATTAGATCTTGAGGCAGAAGGAAAAAGGGTGATTGAAAAAGAGTTTGCTTTCGAATATGGTAAGAAGCATAATTTTTTTGATTTCGTTGAATGCTCTTCTAAAACTGGAGAAAATATTGATGATATATTCAATATAATCACAAAAAAAATCCTGAAATTAACTGGTTTACTTTAATTTTTGAAAACCATTAGTGAAATTGGGGCACAACTAGTTTTAAATTAAAAAAAAATAATTTTTTTCAGTTTATTTAAAATATTTCATTTAGTAGGGATTTACCGGGAATCAAAATTCCTGATAACTGGATAATCGTAGTCTCTTAATCATTATGAACTTTAGGAGTATTTTCTATTATTCATTGGGATTACAACAGTTAATTTCACAATAAAAACATATTAATACTTAGATCATAAATAGTAGCAGTATACCTTATTTTTTTTTTAATACTAATTAATATTAGAGTAAGTATTATATTTGTACATTAGGAACTACATAATTAAATACTCTTTAGGAATAGACTTTGAAAGGAATTGTGATTCTAAATCTAGATAAAAAATCAGAACTATCGATTGACATTGAATATCCACAAAATGTAAGTGAAGAATTGGGTATTACAGATTCAATGTTAGCAACTGTTTTTGATGAACATAAAAGGGTCAGAACAGGTCCTAATTATCTTGAAATGCAAATCAAACGTGATCTTAGTGTAGCTAGTTTTTTTACAGGTCATTCCTCTAAACATTTTATTGGGAAAGGAGACCATGTAATCACAGTATTCCTTTCAGATGAAGATATCCTTCCAAGAAATTTTGAGGGTCAAGTACGAAGGATCGCCTTTGAACTTCTACCTAAAAGAAAGGAAAAAAAGTTTAAAGAGTTGATTATCAAATCTTACGAATTGCTAGAAAAAGGTGATCTTGACGCATATTGGCAGGAAAGGGAAGAGTTTCAACAAGATATTGGGGAAAAAAAGGTAAAAATTGATGATCTTGCTCAAAAAGTATCTCTATTAGTTTCTGATAGATCAGAACATCTTAGAAACGTAGAAGCGTTAAAAAGTGAAGTGGCCGAGCTATATTCAAAATTAGAAAATTGGAGTAACCAAATGGCAGAATTAAATGAATATAATGCAACTTTAACATCAAGAACCAGAGAATTAAAAAGATTAACTAACGTACAAAAAATGGCATTAGACCAGAAGGATGAAAGAATCAAAAATTTAAAAGCGAAATTAGGTGATACAATTGAAATCGAACAAGGTGCAAAAAAATTATTAGCAGAAATTCAGAGAATTAAAATGGAAAATGAGACATTAAATCTAGAAATTAATAAATTAAATGAAACGAATAAAAACTTAAAATTCCAGGAATTAAAGGCAAAAAGAGGTAGTGAATCAATTCCGAATTTAGAACTCGAGATTAGTAAATTAAAAGATAAAATATTGGGTGTAACTAACGAAAAGGAGAACATGAAACAAGCATTAGCGGATTTAAAAAATGACATTAAAATTGTGAGAGAAGAGCGTGATCGGTATTATAAAATTGTGAAAGGAAGCAAACCCTTTTAATTGTTAAAAAGAAAAATAATTTATTCCTCTTTAATATAATATTTCTTTATAAAGTCCATATTCATTTGAACTGCATCATTTTCAGATAATTCTCCATGTCCAGGTACATATATCTTAATATCTTTCTCTTTTATGGATTTCAAAATTTCGTATAATTTTGATGGACTGATGGCATTAAATCTTCCAGATTCACTCGGAGCCCAACTATCATCCAAATTAGCAAATAATAAATCTCCCATGAAGCAAATTTTTTCGTTCGGAAAATAAGCTACAATATCAGATTCGGTATGTCCAACACCGTAAGGAATCAAATGAACAGTCTTTTTTATTCCATTTATTATAATTTCGTCTTTAATCAAGAAATTTGGTAATCTAATTTTAAAATTTGGATCTGTGACATATTTATAGAATTCTAAGTCATTATTTATTTCAATCTCGCCAAAAGGAGCATCTTCTGAATTTAACATTTCCTTACGTTTTAATATTTCTTCATCTGCGGTTTCCCGAAAATATTTAAGTTGATCAAAGCCTACTTCTTTAATTTTTTCCAATGTAACTTGGGTACTCATAATTGGAATACTCTCTGGAAAGAGGCAATTACCAAAAATATGATCACTATGAAAATGACTATTAATAATTAGTGATGGATCTTTATCATATAATTCTTTTATTGCATTATATAAATCCACAGCAGCACCTGGATATATATGAGTATCGAAAATAATTATATAATTTCCTAAATCAAAAAATCCAGCATTTTCGCTTGCTCCAGAATCATTTTTAGATATTGTGGCATAAATCCCTTCTGCAATTTCAAAAAGATCAAAATAATTCGATTTAAAGTCGATTTTTTTATAACTCATATTATAAACTTCAACTAATTTTTAAAATTGGTTAAATAATAGTTAAAATGTAATAGATTTATTTATAGATTAATTTCATAAACTTCAAATGAACTTTACTAGATAATTGAACTAATTATTTTTAATTTAGCAATATAAAGACTTGTGAGGTTTTTCTATATAGTATAAACACTCAATTCAAGGAATAATACTCACTTTCAAAAAATTATAAAAGAACCTAAACTTCTTAAAAAAATTATAAATAAAAATTAAACCTTTTTTAATAATTCAGCAAGAAAATTAATATTCATTTCTAATACTGGGCTTTTCCAAGATTGTATCTCTTCAGAGAAATCTTCTTTTTTTATCTGGGTTGGATCATCTCCAACGGCAATCTTTTTTTTCACTAATTCAAGAATTTCTTTAATGTATTTACTTTCTAAGGAAAATTCTTCTTTTGACGCTAACTCTCCATGTCCGGGAAGAGCAACTTTAAAATCAAATGTCGTTAATTCATCATTTACAGAAATCCACCCTTCAGGATCTCCAGATCCTAGCCAAGGATCACTTCGTGCAAATAAAAGATCTCCTGCAAATAGTATTTTTTCCTCAGGAACATATACTATAACATCTCCATCTGTATGAGCTTTCTTAAAAGTCCGCAAATGAACATGTTTTTCAATTCCATGGATAACACATCCTTCTTTGAAGGTAATATTAGGTTCTCGAACAGTAAAATCATCTGAACGAACAGTTTTCAGAAAAAAGAGATCATTTTCAATATCTTTTCTTTTCTCTTCGTCTTTTTCTGTTTTTAGAGATTCTTCCATCTCATTTAGGTCCATCTTCTTCAATTCTTCAATTCGTTTTCTACCTTCTGTTTGAATGTTCTTCAGGGTTCGGTCAGATGTCATTATTTGAGTTGATATGTCAAAAAGTGAGGTTCCCATAAGATGATCCATATGATAATGAGTTATAACTATAAAATTGGGCTCTTTTTGGGTATATTGAGTAGCAGCTTTTATTAAATCTCGAGCAGCATTTACATGTCCCGTTGTATCAATAAATATCAAATAATCTCCAATATCAATAAATCCTGCATTTCCTCCCATACCAGAATTTTCTTTAGAAATAGCTCCGTAAGCACTGTCTGAGAGTTTATAAAGGTCAAAAAATTCAGATTCAAAATCTAACTTTTTCACAAAATCGAATGACATAAATCTTTTTTAGAATATAATCTTGATAAACTTTTTTGATTATTTGTGATCAATTTTCAAAATTTTAACTCAATTTCTTACCTTAATTTAAAATAACTATAATTTGATTTTGAAACACCTAATTTAAACTCAATCTTCTCTTATTTCTTATAAATGAGAAAAAGATGATAATAACTAAAACTAACTCAATAGATTAATTAACAATAAAAAATGTTTTAAAGAAAATGTTAATTTTTTAATCAGGTGTGAGTGAGTCAAGATCGGATAAATCTAATCCTGAATCAAGAGTATCTGGAACCTCAGATAAGAATTCATCTAAAATTTCTTTTAGTTCATCTCCCGATCGCTTCAGAATAAGTCGGATTAGTCCAATATTGATGTCAGGATCTGAGATAAGCGTCAAAACACCTTTAGGACCACAACTCGAAGCGAAGATTTTTCCCCCTAAGAATTCGCTTGTAACTATCTCCAGATTGCCAAGCTCGAGATTTTTTCCTTGTTCTTCTGATGCACAGAAAACTGCACTGGCGATAGCTCCAATACCATCTACGTCAGCAGGGAAATAGGAAAACTTCGAAACACTAGCAATGGTTAGACCGGTTCTATCAACCAAAATAACTTTTTTAATACCGCTTTCACTCTTTATAATCTTGCTGAGAATGTTATCGAAACTTTTAGTGTCAATACTAATACTCATACACCTTTTCTACATATTTTAATTCTATATTTAATAATATATTCTTCAATCTATAAAACTATTATAATTATTTGAATTTATAAAATTATCTTTTTAAAAACTGTCATAGGAGATTTAGGAATATTTAGATTTGAGAGTGTATTTTTAAAAGGTTTCTATGAAATTCCTAATAATTTTAATAAATAATATTGATTTATTGACATTTGGAGAAAAATGTATAAGATAAAAAATTAGAATATGTTTTTATATGGATTATAAGCTTATGAAAATCATTTACTCTATTCAGATATGTTTAAAAACCTAAATTGAACTTTGATCAGAAGATTGGAGTATTTTAAAAAAATGGAAGGGAGAATAGAAGAAATATTAAAAGAAATTGTTGAGAAATTAAAAGTAGAATATGAACCAATTAAAGATTTTATATGGTTCTTATGCTCATGGTAATCCTAGAGATGATAGTGATATTGATCTCTTAATTTTGAAAGATACTAATGAGAGGAGAGTAGAAAGATTTGTACAAGTAAAACGAATAATATACAATCCAGAGAGAAAAATTTCAATATCTCCATTAATTTATTCCCCCGCAGAATTAAATGAACGCCTAAGAATGGAAGATGATTTTATCAAAGAAATTATAAATACAGGAATTATTCTATATGAAGAATCAACTAGTTGAGGAATGGCTAGAAAGAGGGAAAAGGGATTTAGAGACAGCAGAGATATTATTCTCGAGTAGTGATTACTTTGAGAAGGTTTATTCTCATGCGAAATAATATCGAAAAGAGATTACACCGGGTTATGATAAAACTAGATAATAATAATATTATCTGTCCAAATGCGAAAGACTGTTTAAATGCGGAAAATTGTAATAGGTGTAATCAATTTTATCGTAAATGTGTTTTATTTAATAATTTTAATTCAAGATCCAAATAAATAAAAAAGTATCAGAACGATTTTTCCCTTCATTAATACCTCAATTTTAAATCTTCATCAGTATATAAATCCGGTTCATTTTCAAGAAATTCTTTTAGTGAATCTTCAGAGATTTTTGTTATTGCATCAATTTTTTGATTATATTCTTCATTTTCTAACATATTTATATAATTTTTCAATGCTGAACGAGTTATAGATTCCCAATTAACTTGGGGATACTTTTTCATTTTTTCATATAGATCTTCTGGTATAGAGAATGATCTATCAGTCATATTATTTATATAAGGTAAAAGTAAAATTTAATATATATTTTTTCCCATTCAATTAGGTTAGATTAAACTTTTATGGGGGTAAATATCAAATTTTTAAATATAATGGAGATCTACAAAAATTAGGATTCTACGTTTGAAAACGAGGTTGTTTATTTTAATAAAATATAAATTTTAGATAATATGAAAGAGACTTTAGATAAAATTTTAAAAGAAATTATAGAGTAATTTAAGTGGAAATATAAAGCAATTGAATTTATTAATATTAAGAAATGATCAAAGTGTAGGTTTTTATGAATGAACTTAGGTTTAAAAAATAAGGTTGCTCTAGTTTTAGCGTCGAGTAAAGGATTAGGGTTTGCTTGTGCTAAAGGATTCTATGAGGAAGGGGCTAACGTTGTAATATGTAGCCGTTCTGAAGATAATTTGAAAATCGCGAAGGAAAAAGTGGAAGCTTCCGGTTCAATTGCATCAAATAATAAAGTTTTTCCTATTGTGGCTGATTTAATGTATGAAGATCAGATTAGAAATCTTGTAGAAGAAACTTTAAAAGAATTTGGGAGAATTGATATTTTAGTTCATAATGCTGGTGGACCCCCTTCAGCACCTATAGACAGAATTTCTGAGGAAGAATGGTCTAATTCTATTGATTTAAATCTCCGTTCTTTTATCCGCATAACAGATATAATTATTCCGGTAATGAAGAAGCAAGAATATGGCAGAATTATTGCGATTACTTCTGTATCCGTTAAACAACCCTTAAATAATTTAGTGTTATCGAATACTACTCGATTGGGAGTTGTAGGGTTTGCCAAAACTCTTGCTAATGAATATGGAAAGGACAATATCTTAGTCAATGTGGTATGTCCCGGTCCAACGCTTACTGATCGTATGAAAGAATTAATCAATGCAACTGTAAAAGATACAGGACAGACTTATGAAGAAGTTGAGAAAACATGGATAAATCCCATACCATTAGGACGATTAGGCAAGCCGGAGGAATTAGCTAATTTAGTTGTATTTCTAGCTTCTGAAGGGGCAAGTTATATTACAGGGACGGTAATTCAAGTTGATGGAGGTTTCGTAAAAAGCGCATTTTGAAATATTATGAAACTTTCAGATATCACTTAAATATTTCAGAATTTTATATAGTAAAAGCATAAGATTCTAGTATTAGTAGGTAAAGAAGATTTTTATATATCAGATTGATATTATTATTCTGTATTTATTGAATAAAGTATATTACTTCTAGTAAAACTTAACGTAAGATAATAATAATTATAAATTGGACTTTTTATTGAGATTAAATAATTAAAGATATTAGGTTATAAAAATGAGAGGGACAAAAAATAAAGTTGGCTTTTTTCTAGTTATATTGATTGTTTTTTCATTAATAGCTCAGACTTCTTTTGTTAATTTAAAAGATAACTCTATGGTTGAGAAAAAAATAGAAAATCTACAGCATTCAGGAGTAAGTAAAGTAACAAATACAAGGCAATGGATTAAAAATGGTGATTTTTCTTCTTCAGATGATTGGACCTCAGCAAAGGGCAAGTCAGGAGATCCCGATGATGTTGATGCAATTATAAGTGGAGGTACAGCAAACTATACTATTAACGGTGAATCGGGATTATATTCAATTTCAGGAGTTCCTAACTCTACTTGGATTGCTTTCGATAACCCTGACTGGGGTGTTGGTATGGATGAGGGCACTGAACGAGGAATTAGTAATTATGGATGTTGGGTTGATTATACTTGGGATGAAGGTTCTGATCAAACTGGAGGTACTCCCAGTGTGCAATGGAAAAGAAATATTACTTTACCAGTTAATATGTCAGATTATAAGATAACCTCAGCGTCACTCAATGTTACATTCAATGCAACAGTTACAGTTTCACCAGTTAGTGGAGGTATTGATGTTTTTGGTGATTCAGGCCAATTACAAGTAGGAGATTATGCAAGATTTTATGTTTTAATTTCAGATGTAGAAAATTTATATCAACCATTTCAAGTTGCAAATAATAGAACTAAATATTTGGGATGGGATACTGGTTCAGTGTCTACAATAATAAACACATCATTGACAAATATAGATGAAACCTTATTAATTAACTATTTGGAATTAATATTGGGAGTTAATTCTACTATCTTCACAATGACTCTGGGAATAGACCTTTACTGTGAAGATAATGTAGCAACTACTGATGTAGATACTTGGGATAAATTACGTTTAAATTTCATGAATCTAACTTTTACTTATGAGAAAAAGATAGATGAACAAACATCCGTGTCTTGGAATCAAGAAGGTGATAAACCTAGTGATATTATTACTAATCCATTTGTTATCGATGAAGCAATTCTTAATTTTACATATAAAGTTAATGATACTTTGCCTAAAGCATTATCCCAAAATTCAGAATTTCAAATTTTAATTAATGGATTTCCACATTCCGAAACAATTAAGTTATGGACAGCAGAAACTAAATTTCAGAACGCATCGTTAAATGGATTTGATGTCACACGTTTAATAGATAAAGACAAAGACATTAACGTCTCAATTCGAGTTTATTTGGCTGATGAATTCGAATTAAACCGAACGATTAGCTTTTCGATAGATGATATTTATCTAAATGTTACTTACACGGAGGATGTTACTGATATAGAGACAAAATTACAATTATTTTTAGATGGTATAGATAAGACTGATGATCCTGTTATAAGTCTTCCTTTAGGTAAAAATTTAAACATAACAGTAAAATATACTAATCTGACAAGAGAACATATACCACTAGCGGAGGTTAATTTAGAAGGAAAGGTTAGTGGCATTCTTGACCCAGATCCTCCATTTGATCAATATTCTCTTACTATTAATACAAATGATTTAGGGATTGGAGTATCTATTTTAACTATAACAGCAGAAAAGACTCTATACGAAACTAATCAAACTCAATTTTTTGTTGAAGTAACTGAAAGAGAGACAGAATTACTATTATTCTTAAATGGTAATCCAAAAAATGATGGTGAGACATTCAATATTAAGATTGATAGAACTGTCAATATTACTGTTCTTTTTAGAGATAATGAAACAAAGCAGCACCTTCCTGACGCATTAGTAGAGTTATTAGGATGGGATAAATTAAATGAAACGAACAATCAATATTATAATATAACTATAAATACTAATGATTTAGTTAAAGGAATTAATGCTTTTACTATATTTGCGCAATTGGTTAACTACACAACTAATTCAATCAACTTTTTCATTGAAGTGTTTGAAACAGCAACCAATTATCAATTGTTTTTAAATAATATTGATTCAACGCTTAACCCCCTTATCAATCTTACAGTCTTTGATACTTTAAATATAACTATAAAATATTTGGATAATGAGACTGGAAATCACATTCCCAACGCGACTTTGCAATATATTGGAGGGGGTTTATCAGGGAATTTGACGGAATATGAGACTTTAGAGTTCTATTCGAAAAATATAAGTACAAATGATTTAGGAATTGGAGTTACAATTATAAATGTAATAGCACAAAAAACTCTCTATGAAACTCAGAATATACAGTTTTTTGTAGAAGTAACTGAAAGAGAAACAGAATTACTATTATTCTTAAATGGTAAACCAAAAAATGATAGTGATACCATTAAAGTTGAAATTGATGGGATTATTAATATTACAGTATATTTTAGAGACATTAACTTAAATAATGAACACATTTCTAACGCAACAGTGAATTTATTAAATTGGGATAAGTTAAATGAAACAAACAATCAATACTATAATATAATAATTGATACAAAAGATTTAGATCAAGGGATCACTTCTTTAACCGTATTTGCACAGTTGGTTAATTATGAACCTCAATCAATTAACTTCTTCATTGAAGTGATTGAAAAAGCGACTGATTTACGACTAATCTTAAATGGGGAAGAAAAGACTCTTAATCCCGTTTTTAATCTTACAATAGGCGAGAAATTAAATATAACGATAAAATATACTGAACAAGCTGGAGCATATGTTCCAAATGCAGTAGTGCAACTAATAGGTGAGGGAATATCAACAAATTTAACTAGAGATGATGTTTTAAAACAACATTACAGCGAATTAGATACAGCCGATTTAAAAATTGGGGTAAATTTATTTTCGGTTGTGGCTCGTTCCACGAATTACGAAATTCAAACTATAAAACCTATAATAACGATTAGCAGAATAAGCACATTGATTAATATATCCTCTCAAATAAGTGCTGAACCTGGAGATGATGCAACATTAAAGGTAATTTTAATTGATACGTACTTTGGAGGTACTATACTAAATACAACAGTAACTTATAGATGGGCTTATGGCCAAGGAGAACTAGTAGATCTTTATAATAATGGTACATATGAAGGAAATTTGGAAAATGTTCCAGAGGGTACTTATTCTATAACAATAACTGCTTTTGGAAGCAATGATTACGATTTTGAAACTAAAGAAATTACTCTAATTGTGACCAGCCCTATAACTGAACCTGGTCCTGATTTGAGTTGGTTGGTTTATGTATTAATTGGGGCAATGATAGGTTTAGTTGTTCTTTTCACTCTCTATCAGACTCATTTTAAATATCCTCCAATGGTAAGAAAAATAAGAAAATTAAAGAAAAACGTAAGAAAAGCAAAAAGGACAAAACCAATCTTAGTAAACAAAAGAGATCAGATTATCAACAATGAACTTCAAAATCAAATAAAAATTATAGAATATGAAGTTATTCAACCTGATCAAGTAGAAAAGATCGAAAAAGTACCCATTAAAGAAGGAGGAGAAGATTAAATGCCGTATGGTTTTATTATAACTGAATGGACAGAAGACCAAGGATTAGTTGTCAAACCAAGTTATCCAGAAGATCTTCAAAATGATTTAGATGATATGATACGAATTTTTTATGCTCATATTAAAGGTGCGGGAGAAGCGGGAAAATTATTAGTTCGACTTGAAAAAGCTCGTTCAAAATTTAATTGTAAAAAAAGATAATTAAATTTAAATCAAAGAAAAATAATAAATATTAACGATTTCTAGAAGTCTTAGAAAAAATAAAGTTAAATATTTCTATTGGTGAGTGAGAATGACAGTAAAAACAAATAAGTTTTTAAAATTAAAGAAATATAACAAAAAGAGACTTTCCATTTTATCAATTTTATTAATCAGTTTCATTTTAATTGCTTTTATAGAAAATCTTGATATGAATGGCAATTTATGGTTAGAAGATCAAAATATTTTACCAAATGATAAATATGAACCTTTCGGGATCAGAACTCAATCTTCTTCATCTGAATATTCTGGAATCGGGTTACACCAAAATGTTACGGAATACGGCCAAGGTTTCTTTCAGAATAATGAAATTAACGTTACGCAAAATGGAAATGCATCGATAATTATTCCAAATAATTGGGAAGCTAATGAAATTTTGAGTAATGTAACGAATATTTATGAATATGACAAGCTATGGATGAATGAAACTTTTGATACCAGTGATCTAACATCTTGGACCAATTCTAGTACAGGAAACTACGAGAATTATTCTTATGGTTGGTATAACGATCCAATTGGATCAAATAGTTCTATTTATATGAAATTAAATGGTAGTGGAAAATATTGGTCTAATAACGATGCTTTTGTGAATTATACCTTTAATTTAAATAGGGATGAAATACCATATAAAAATTGGGAGATTAATTTTAATTTTAGATTTAATACCAGTAATCCAGATTGGTTATCGAATTTGGATGCAGGTAGTAAATTATTGTGCAAAATTAAAGTTGGTAGTAATCCTTCTCAAGATTTTAATTTAGGAAAACCTAGTAATTATGATAATAATACATGGTATTCTGATAATGTCGATGTTTTTACCCCAGAGTTGTACGATTTCGACCCTCCTGGCACTATAAATGTGCTTTTTGGAATCGCTTGTAGAGGAACTATTACTGAAGTTCCATCGGGGGATTATTTGTATGCTTATTTTGACAATATAACTTTTAACATCCCAACTATTCCAAAACCATCTCAAATTAATCTCTCAATTATAGATAACACAAATGGAGAGACAAAACAAATTTCAGATTTAACGGGATATGGAAAGGGCACTATGTCTTTTCAAAATAGTTGGCTTGGAGATGTTGGAGGTACGGAGCATCGATTTTCATTCTCCTCCAATTCATCAGGTAAAGTATATATTGATACTGATTTTTTCGTAAACGCCACTTCAGATTCATATACAACCACAGAACTTGGAGATAAAGGAGCTGAATTCAAAGTAGAAAACGGGACAAAAACAATTTGGACTATGTATTATCCAGTTTCAATTCCTGGGACTTATCAAACCGATTATTATTTTAATATATCAAAACCAATTAATTGGAATGTTACAAATTTAATAGATCCTTACGAGAACGAGAAAGTTTCTTACATTTCAGAAACTTCTGGTATTGGTAATTCTACAGTAATTATTCCAAATGAAATAACCGTCAATGGTCGTTGGAAAATAATCACAGAATCGCCAAATTATGTATTAAATGCAAAAATATGGAAATGGAAATCTTCTGTATGGGAAAAAAATGCAAGTTTTGAAATTTCAGATAAGATTAAAATCAATGCCACCATTGATAATTATTTAATCCCAGATTTAACTCAGACAAACGCCTTAATGTTAGTTTATTATCCAAATGGCACCTTGTGGTCACAGGCTACTCAAGAATTATCGGTAGACTCTTCAGGAAATGTTGAATTTTCTAATTTTACCTTAGGGGCTAATAATGTCACTGCTGGTAAATATACTGTGAATGTTCATTGGAATGATAAAAATATAACCCAAGTTGGCTTATTTGTCCTAAATTTTGATGTCTCCCACGATACCGCACTAAATCGGGCTAATGATCAAGATGATTTAGTTACTCCAATTTACACAGGAGATATAGTACTTATTAAGGTAAATTATACCGACATCGATACTGGAATAGGGATTATTGGTGCAAATGTAAATTATACTATTGATAACGGGACAGTAATCACAGGAGATATGATCTATTTTGGAGGCGGAATATACGTTGCAGAAATTGATAGTTCTGGACTGAAAAATGGTATATATAATGTCTCAATATCTGCAAATAAGACTTATTATAAAACACAATATGAGGAAAAGTTAATACAGCTTGAAATAGTAGAAATAACATCACTCAATTCCCCTCAGATAGGTGGCGTGAATGCTCCTTGGGGCTCAAATGTATCTATAGAGGTCTATTATAATGATTCCTTTGATCAAGGAATTTCAAATGCTTTCATTGATTGTGATTGGACCTTAAGTTCTTTTACAGTTCAACCTGGGATTCCAGGTCAGTATGAGATCATATTAAATACAACAATTCCCCAGTTTGGAACTTATCTATTAGAAATTAATGCAAGTAAAGATGGTTATGAAAATCAAAAAATATTTATATCTATAAATGTCCGAAATATATACACCAACCTCACATTTATTCAACCTGATCCTGTAGATTTTTTGTCTAATATTTTAATTCAAGTAGAATATGGAGATTTTGACAATAATATCTTAATTCATGGTGCTGATATTACAATTAGTTCTCAACCTGGTAGTCAATATTGGAATTCAAATGATTTCTTAAGTGAAGAGATTTCATTTGGAACTTATCGCATTACATTTAATAGTTCTCTTTTAGGAGGCGGAACATATGGAATTTATGTAACTGCAAATAAAACAAATTACGCAAATGCTACAACCCTTATTAATGTCTTTATTGGAGATATCTCAACATATTTAGATGATATATTCCTTAATGGTCAAAATAAAACACTTGATAAATCAATCATTGTTCCAATACAATCTACTGTAAATATATCAGTAAAATATATAGAAGCTGTAACTGACAGTAATATTAAAAATGCAACCTTAGAAATATTAGGAGGGAGCTTTTCAGATAATTTTACTAATTTGCCAAATGAGTATAATCTTAATATAGATACATGCGAATTAGGTATGGGAGTAAAAATTTTAACTATTCTCGCTAAGAAGGATGGCTATACTCTCGCTTCATCGGATATAACGATAATAGTTAGAAGCATAAATACAACGATTGATACAGAATCTGGAGGAAATCTTATAGAAATAATCCGTGGTGAACCTTACACCTTAAAAATAGTTTTAAAGAATGAAGATTTTGGTGGATATATAAATGCCTCTGTAGCATATACATGGGAATTTGGGCACGATGAACTTAAAGATCTCGACAATAATGGGGTTTATGAAGTCAATTTCACTAATATACCGGAAGGTAATTTTATTATTACAATCACAGCTTATGCAGGTTATGATTATAATTTTGAACCTTTTGAGATAACTTTAATTGTGAGTAGTCCTGAAGTAGAACCGGGTCTTGACTTGAGTTGGCTTGTTTATGTATTAATTGGGAGTATAGCAGGTCTAGTCTCAATATTTACTTTATATCAAACTCACTTTAAATATCCTCCATTTGTAAGAAAAATAAGAAAACTAAAGAAAAAAGTTAAAAAAGCGAAAAAAACTAAACCAATCATAGTGGATAAGCGAGAGGATATTATTAATGCAAATATTGAAGATTATAAAAAAATTTTAATTTTAAAAATAGCTCCAACAGAAAAAATTGAAAAAATATCAATAAATATGGAGGAAGAAGTGTAAATGCCACATGGTTTTATTATAACTGAATGGACAGAAGATCAAGGATTAGTTGTCAAACTAAGTTATCCAGAAGATCTTCAGATTGATTTAGATGATATGATGCGAATTTTTTATGCTCATATTACAGGTGCGGGAGAAGCGGGAAATGTATTAGTACGACTGGAAAAAGCGCGTTCAAATGTTTCAAGTTATTTCACTGGTTTAGAATCTGATATGCCAGTAATGATAAATTTAATGTTAGAATTAGGAGAAGATCCGGAGATGTTTGGTGAAACCGTGCTAAAAGAAATCTATGAGGATATCTTAAATTACTTGAAACAGATGAGCACTAATGTAGCAGAAAGTTATGAAATTGTAAAAAAAATACGACTCTACCTGAAAAATACTTTAATTCTATTGGATCGATTGAAGAATTTGTCAAAAGAGCAGAGATTAGCGCAAATATATTGTAGTGAAAAAGCACGAACCATATTGGAAGCCTTACAAGAAAAACCTTTATTTAGGAAGGAATTACAAGGGATTATAGAAGATAAGTTAAATAAAATAGTCCCAAATATTGAATTCATTTTAGATCCATTTATTAAAACAGGTTTAATAATGCAAGATTGGGTTGAAGGCGATACTGATATAACACTATTTCTTCTTTCTGATTTTGCTATTTTTAGAACACCAGTCGCTAAGTTAGTTGAGAACGCTAAGAAAAATTTTCCAAATCCAGAACTCGCCACTGCATATCTTGAAGAGGTTAATCGATTTTTTAAAGATTACAAACCAACTCTTGAAGATAATTTAAAAATTGCTCAAACAATAATGAATCCCGACAATTATGATTATATTACATTATTTAGAGAAAGGTCTTATCCCTTAAATAAGATTCCAAAAGCTCCTGGGCAAGATATTGATGAAGTTGGAAGTTTCTTAAAAGCTTTAGAGAATGATCAGATTATTAAGTTGATAAAGGATAATAATGATACTGTGTGGGTAATGTTATTGACTGATGTTGTTGCTCATACATTTTATCCTGAATATTTAATTGAAAAAATTCGAAAGGAACGAATGGATGGGAATATAAAGAAAAATGTAGCGATTAAGCATTTAGAGTTTCTTGAAAAAGCATATAAAAAATAAAAATGAGGTGATATTCGATTTGTCAGGTGAAGAAGATTCTGCAACAAAACAAGTTTTAGAACTCATTGGATTAGCTCATGATGAAGTAAGTACTTATTATAAGATGACAGGAAGAGGTCCTGTAATGGTTGGTGAAATTGCTTTACTTACTAACATCTCTGAAGAAAGAGCTGCTGAGATAGCTGAAAATTTATTTCAAAAGGGACTACTTAAACAAATACCCGGGACGGCACCAATATATGAGGCATTACCTCCATATGCTGCGCTAGTAAGTCAAATTCATCAATTTAAGGAAACAATCAAGACATTTCAACAAATTGCACCAAAAAAAATTCAAGAAAAATTCGATTCATTAGAACAACATTCTGATAAGCTAAGAAAATTAGATGATTATAAGACTTATCTACAAATAATGAAAACTAAATTGCCTGCTCAAATAAGAACTCAGTTTGAGCGATTTGATAAAGAACTCGATCAAGTTAAAAGATTTCAAGAGGTCAAAGGATTTATCCTTAACTTAAGAGAAATTGTTCCTGCAGATATAACAAAAGAATTTGATTCTATGGAAGCTAGTTTACAGTCAGTAAAATCAGAGATTTCTACTAGATTCGAAAAACAATTTAGGATTGGGGCTTTGAGTAGTATGGCTGAAAAAATTGTATCTAAAGTAATCTCAGAACAATTTACAGTAATAACTAATGCGTTTAAAGATAAATTCGTTCAAACAACACAAAATATGTTAGATCAGGTTATCAATCAATTAGGTAGTATCTCGGATACTGCGGGTGAGATAAGCACAGACTTAGGTACTATTGTTACAGATATCGAGAGTGGAATAGTAACTACATTAGAAGATTTAGAAGGCAGAGTTTCAGGAGTATATGATGATATAATTAAAGGAATTAATGAGTTAAAAGACGTTTTCAAAAAAGAAATTTTTGAATCAATACAAGATGATATAATCAATAATATTATCAATCAATTGGAAAGCGCTGAGCTTACAATGAATGAATTTTGGGAACGTTCGAAGCAAGCATCGTTGTTAAGTTTTAAAGATGTGTGGTTCGTTAGAAGCATTGAAGGAATCATGGCACAAGTAAATGCATCATTATCCCGAGTAAAAATGCGAGTTCATATTGTAGCGCCAAAATTGGAAAATATTGACTTAATCCCATTATCCGGATTAAAAAAACATATCAATATTAGGATATCAACAAATTTCGATTTAACTAATCCTGAGGATCAAGCAAAATTTAAACAAATAGCAGGTTATCACAACATCACAATAAGACATTATCCCAGGGAAAATTTATGGTCAATAAATAAAGACTTCGAAGAAGTTGTAGTGTGTGTTGTGTCAAAAACAGCAGAAGGGGATATGGAAATAGCTGGAATGGGTTCAGTATTAGAAGAACATGTAAAATTATTTGCTGCTGTTTTAGAAGACGTATGGATTCAAAGTAGAAAATTCGAACAAGTTGAAATTACACATGCTATAAAACAAGCTCCTGAGGTTAGTCCTTTACAACCCACATATCAAAAACCTGTTACTCCCACTGTACTCAAAACATCCGAAAAGATACCACCCAAAACAGTTCCAACTCCAGAAATCACTCCTGAGAAAGTTATTACACCGGCTCCAACTCAAACAATTGAACCCGCAATCCAGCCTATAAAAATGGAAGCAGGAATATCTTCAGATGGTTATTTATCAACCCAATTTGATACTATTTTGAGTAAGATTGATACTTTGCATGGAGAAAATATTGCTTTACTTTTAGAGAAATTACAAGATGATATACTGGAAAAAAAAGGTTTCAGTGCTATTTTAAGGCAAATAAGAATGGGTATCTCGCCACTTAAAAATAATAGGAATTTGTTAAATAACAATGAAAAAGAAGAATTAAGAAGTAAATTGAACTTTTGGAGAAGTAAATTAAAACTTTAGTCTAAATATGTCTCTTATTTTTCTTTTGTTAACTACAAAATTAGATTAAAATATTTATCTTAAATGTTAAATAAAATTCTATCCTATCTTTTTTAAGATTCTATTTCGTAGAGGTAATAGTACTAATATCAATTAAGAACACTTTAGAGAAAGAAAAATGAATAACAATAATAAATATTCAATCGATCTTGAAGTAAAATATAAACATTTAGAGATTATTGACATCCCACAATTAATTGAAGAATGTACTAAAAAATGGCAGAATATATCTCTTTGTAATGTCAATGATTCTGTTATCAGATTGGCAGTTATCGAAGGAGAATTCCACTGGCATAAGCATGAAAAAGAGGATGAATTCTTTTTTGTTATTGAGGGATTACTTTTAATTGATTTGGAAGAAAAAGTGATTGAATTGTTGCCAAAACAAGGTTTTACTGTTCCAAAAGGAGTAATGCATAGAACAAGAGCTCCTTCTCGTACATCAGTTTTAGTGATAGAAAAAAGTACTATAAAACCAACGGGAGATTGAAAGAAATTAAAATAAAAATGGATGGTCTATTCCTAAATATTTCTTAATAACACCTAAAATCTCTTCTTTAGTGGCAATATAACCAAAGAGTTGGTGCTTCGCTTTCCCATGAGATATATAATCGGTTGTTTCGAATTGGTTTACTTGATTTAAATTTTCTTCTCATTTCTTATTTTAGACTCTTGATTTTTAATTAAAAAAAAAACTTACTAAAAAGTTAAATATTAATCTATAATTAATTACATAAAAGTCTATACACTTTTGGCGAAAAAATTGAGGAAAATGAAAATTGTTAAAAGAAAAACAATATTGTTAATAACCTTCGGAATCTTGTTCACACTATCACTTCTAATTAGCAATAATCTCAATTATAATGCGGGAAATAGTGATAAAATTACAGATAACAATAATTTGAAAATCTCAAAAATATCGGGAAAAATTCATATTGATAATAATTGGTCTTATACTGAGGGTAATTATTCTTGGTGTACAGGGAAGGGCACTTATTCCGAACCCTATGTCATAGAAGATTTGGTGATAGATGGCGGAGGTTCGGGAAGTGGTATATTGATTGAAAATTCCAATGTGTTCTTTAGGATTGAAAATTGTACTGTCTACAATTCATTTAGGGGAATTAAATTAGAGAGAGCTTCTAATGGGAGTATCATTGAAAATAATTGTTCAAATAATAACGTCATTGGGATATATTTAACAAATTCTTGTTATAACAATACAATTTCTAGGAACATAATATCTAGTATTATTTTAGGATCATTCTGTTGTAGTAATACTATTTGGGATAATATTATATATGGAGGTGGAGGTCCTGGGATAGGAGTTGGAGGGAGTAATAACAATATTAAAGGAAATAATATATCTGATTGTAAATATGGGATACATTTATTATATAGTAATAACAACACCATTTCGGGAAACACGGCAAATCACAACAAGGAATATGGGATATATCTAGAAGATTTATGCAATAATAACACCATTTCGAACAATACCGCAAATTACAACGAGGAATATGGGATATATCTAGAAGATCGTTGCAATAATAACATCATTTCGGGAAACACTGCGAATTATAACAATAATTATGGGATATATTTATATT
Organism: Promethearchaeia archaeon; assembly: GCA_036478875.1. Taxonomy (GTDB): domain Archaea; phylum Asgardarchaeota; class Lokiarchaeia; order Sigyniarchaeales; family SOKP01; genus Loki-b32. Next base: position 25,583 of record JAZGEW010000004.1, read on the forward strand.
ATTGTGATAACCTCACCATTTCGGGAAACACGGCCAATAACAACACACGTGGGATAAACTTTGAATATAGTAGTTATAACAACGTTTCAGGAAACACCGCAAATTACAATGGCTTTTCTGGGATATTTTTACATGGATGTGATAAAAATAACATTTCGGGAAACACCGCAAATTACAACACATACGGGATACATTTAGTTGAGTGTCATAACAGCACCATTTTAGAAAACATAATGGATGAGTGTGGATTAGTTATATATGGCTCGATTGAATATTTAAATTCCCATAATATTGATACATCAAATCTAGTGAATGGAAAACCTTTATATTATTACACCAATGAAATAAATTTAGGACCATCCAATTTTACAAATGCAGGACAAGTTATATTGGTCAATTGTACGGATTCTTTTGTATCAAATCTAAATGTTTCTTACGGTTCTGTTGGAATTTCATTATGCTATTGTAATGACAACACCATCTCGGGAAACACCGCAAATCACAACAAGGGATATGGGATATATTTATCTCGTGATAGCAATTATAACACCATCTCGAACAACACTGCAAATTACAATGAAGGTGGTATATTTTTATGGGAAAGTGATTTTAACACAATTTCGGGAAATACACTAATTGGGAATCAAAAATGTTGGGAGGAAGTTGATTGTGACGAAAATATTTTTGAAAATAACGATTGTGGTTATTTTCGACCTGCAATTCCAGGATACAGTTTAATCTTTCTGCTTGGCATTCTTTCTGTTATTGTATCAATCCTTATAAGTAAAAAGATAAAACAATTGGGAAAATTAAATTAAAATCTAACTTCTTTTTTTCGGTTTTTAAAACTTACGATGGTTCAAGGAAATTTTGAATAAACAAAGCGGTTTAAAATAAAAATGGATGGTCTATTCCTAAATATTTTCTTAATAACACCTAAAGGAGTAATGCATAGAACAAGAGCTCCTTCTCGTACATCAGTTTTAGTGATAGAAAAAAGTACTATAAAACCAAAGGGAGATTGATTCAAGATATTTCCTAAAATCTCAAATTTCATGAAAATGTTTAAATAATTATTTTATTTAATTAGTAGCCTATTAGAAAGTCTACAATAATTATAATATTTTAGTGAAAAAATAATGAAATCAAAAACAAAAACAAAAATAATATTTCTAATTACTTTGGGATTCATTTGTGCTTTGACAACTACAATTGATAATGATATCAACTTTAAATCAGTAAATAATGACTGAGTGAAGTGGGTGAGATAATGAAGGCACGAAAACAAATTTCTTTTCTAATTATAATGATATTTTTAACACTTAATTATTCTATTTGTGTTCCTGATGTATCTGCTACTTTTCCATCTTTTCCATCTTCGTCAGACCAATTTATTGGTGAAATTTTTCCGAATTGTACCCTACCTTTAGGACTTTCTCACTCCAATACTATTATCACAGTTAACGCGACTAAATCCTTAAAAAATGTTGGTATCACTTTTGATGCAAACTACACAATATACAATCCAGAAAATACTACTACTATAACAGTCATAGTTCCCTTTTCTTTAGCAGTGGATAAACTTACGTTTGAAGTATACGCAGATAATACTCACATCGATTATGATTTGTTTAATGCTTCTCCATGGAATGAAAATATTACAGAAATAAATATTTATTATTTACCAGGACCTTTCGATAAATATCCAATTACTCTCATAAAAAGCAATGTGACACTTCTCAAGAATGACACTTCGGTTATAAGATATCACTTCAGCGGTTTGATGAGCAATCCTTTAGATTCCAGGGATGTTTTCTTCATTGCATATTTTTTAGGAAGTTCTTTAGAATGGATAGGAAATACTACAGGAAAAATTGAGCTTATAGCATATGGGAAACAACCTGTGTTTACTTATAGTGTTGTTGATAATATTCCCCCCCAACTCATAGTAATTGATGGAGGACAATCATTTATTTGTGAATGGAACGATATTGAAATTCAAATTCTGAAG
>JAZGEW010000005.1:0-38975 GCA_036478875.1 Promethearchaeia archaeon
TATTGAATAATTATTTTGCTAATTAACCTTTTAAATCATTTAAATATTTTAATAATATCTATAGTATTATCGATATTATTAAAAAAAAGCCATAATCTTAATAAAAAAGATTAAAACCCTTTATAAAATTGATAGTTATGTATCTATTTTTAATTTCTTTGAAGAAAAACCTTAATAGTGAACTTTAAATTTTAGGTTTTGATGGGAATAGAAATTAGTTTTTAAATTACTTCTTTTCAATTAATCTAATTAATTCAGGCTAATTAAAGAAAGAGTTCACAGAAGTAAAAGTGAAGTGAAGCAAGAAGATCGTTAAGAATAATAAAGGGTGACTCCTGCCCTACGAGACGCAAATAAGCGTCGAAAATAAAATAGGGGGAGGAGGGCGAAATCAGAGTGTAAGAATTTACACTACCAAAAGACAAAAATCCAGGGTGTAGGCAGGAGTCATAGATTATTAGTTTTTTATTTGGTTGATTTTAGGTTTTGATAAATTTTGTGTTTTTTTCATTGGTTTATCAAATTTAAATTTCTATCTTACCATTATTATATCATTAAGAGTTTATAAATAAAATCATTATAGTTTGTATGTATATATTAGTATTCTTAGTAGTTTAAAGAAAAACTAAGATACAAAAGATAATGCTTAGTTAATTATTGTAAATTAAATGTATCGATCAATCATGTCGGATAAAATTAAGGAACAAATGGTAGGAAGACCAGAACCAGAATTTAAAATTGATATTGGAACCATAATTTGGGTAATCATAGGCTCTGTTGTATCGTGGGTAAATATGTTACTTATCTTGGATTCTATGGAAATCTGGTCATATCTTACTATAATTTTTACGACTATCATTCCTACAGTGATTATTGCCTTAAAGAATCGATTCTGGGGGTATGGTTATATAATTGGATTTGCGATTGCGGGAATTCCTTTCTCTTTTTTCGATCCGCCTTATGGAGATCTATTTATTGGATGGTACACTTTTGCAACATCATTTTTTATTTTTATTATTTTATGGTTAATCTTCTGGAAGGCTTGGAGATCACTCTCGTCAATTAAGCAAGTTTAAAATGAAAAAATTCAAATGCAAAAATCTAATTTGATAGTAATTTTCTATGTTATGACTAATTGTTTACATTTAATGCATAGTTTTCCTTCCAGTTTTGCTTTTTTTGCACATTCTAAACAATACTTTGTCTTACATGTGGGGCATGTATATGTATCGCCTTGAATAGTATCTTTATGAAAAAGACAGAAGTTTTCAGTTGCTTTAAAGGATGGAGGTAATACAGGAGGAGGAGGTGCTTTTTTATCATTCATAAGTTCACAATAATAACAAATATCTTAAATTCGATTAAGTTTCTTTATAGAAATAAAAATTATTTATTAATTTAAGAGGATATTTTATTTATTTAGGCTTGGGATATCTTCGATTAGTACAGTAATGACATTTGCAACAGCCATAAATTTTTCCGTAATTATATCTATCGTTAATTCACCGGAATCTAAGAGATTTCCAATAAGGTAAGTTTCATAGAAGCATTTTTCCATTTCATAACATAATCCTGTTGTATGGAGTATCTCTTTGCTTAAATTTAATTCATTTAACACATTAGATATCCCTTTAACTAGATCTGGTGAAAATTCTTTTAATTTTACAAGAATTTTTTTAATATTTTTATTTTTTGTTGGAAAACAGCTAATTTTAACAACATCTTCCCGAGAAATGAAAATTAACAAATAATAGGGCGAATCTAATATTTCTTCCTTAATTTCTGAAGGAAAGATAGGATTATTGTTAAGTTCATTATTGCTAATAATATGACCTACAGAAATTTTATTTTTTTGAGCGCTTTTGTCTGTTTCCATAATAATCAAAAACCTTAATGTAATTAAAGGTTATATTTGAGTAAGGATATATAAAGTTTTTTGCTTTTTATTTTTATTTTTTTACACTCTTTATATATATTGAATTTTTTAATACTTTCTTTTTTCATAAGTGCATTGTATTGATTTATTAATACAACTCCTGTAATACTAAGATAACATTTGTATTTTATATCTAAATCTAATTTTCATTACATAATATCTCCATAAAATGATATTTTTTTTTCTATGAAATAATGGATTTTCAAAATAATTTTAAGGATATGGGAAGAAAATTTGGGTTTGAAATTGAAAAATATAATTCTCAAGAGTGCAGATTTCATGCAATATATTTTATTGATTATGAATCAGGTGCTTTACTTGTAAGTAACAGATACTCTGATGGCCTAAATTTTTTAAAAGATGATCTAATATGTAGTTTCCTTAACGCCATTAATTTGTTTATTAATGAAGTAAATAAAGGAGAAAATGAAGAACTTCAAGAGATTAATTTTAAAGGGACAAGAATCTTATATCAAAGAGAAGGCAGGCTTTTAGCGATTGCGATTACGAAAAAAACAAACTTACAAATGGAGAGAGGTATCATGCGGGAGATTGTAGAAGATTTCTATATCCGTTTTAAAAATTTCATAAATAATTTTAATGGAGAAGTAGACTCTTCAGTATTAAGGTACAAAAAAAGATTGGAAAGTATGAATTTAAACTCACTATTTAAATTTAATATTCATATTTAGAAAGCTAAGAGGAGTTATCAATATCTTCGTCCTTTTTTATTTTTTCAACTTTAGATTCAAATTTTTCAACAATAGTTTTCGCTTCTGTTTTAATATCGAATCGGTGCTCGTCAAGCTCACGTTGTTCTTTAATTTTGCTTGCTTGTTTTTCAATCGTACTAAAAATTTTTTCACTAGTTCCTTCTATATCAGGATGTAATTCTTTTCTTTGAAGAGCACTTTCCTTTTGTCGGTCAATCAAGAAAGCTTTTTCTCCTATGGCTTTCTCAATTTTCTCTCCAGCCCCTTCAATATCTGGATGTAATTCAACACGTTGAGCTATATTTTCCTTTTGACGATCAATCATGAAAGCTTTTTCTCCAACAGATTTTTCTATTTTTTCAGCGGTGCCTTCAATATCTGGATGTAATTCAACACGTTGAACTATACGTTCCTTTTGGCGATCAATCATGAAAGCTTTTTCCCCGACAGACTTTTCTATTTTTTCTGCAGTCCCTTCAATATCTGGATTTAATTCAACACGTTGAGCTATACGTTCCTTTTGGCGGTCAATCATAAAAGCTTTTTCCCCGACAGATTTTTCTATTTTTTCAGCAGTGCCTTCAATATCTGGATGTAATTCAACACGACGAGCTACAGTTTCCTTTTGGCGGTCAATCATGAAAGCTTTTTCCCCGACAGACTTTTCTATTTTTTCAGCAGTGCCTTCGATATCAGGGTGTAATTCTTTTCTTTGGGTAGTAATTTCTTTTTGACGGTCTATCATGAAAGCTTTTTCTCCTAACGATTTTTCAATTTTCTCACCAACACCTTCCAAATCAGGATGAATTCCAATTCTTTGTTCATCTAATTCCCTTCGTTTTTCTATATGAAAAGCTTTTTCTCCCACAGATTTTTCTATTTTCTCACCAACACCTTCCAAATCAGTATGAATTCCAATTCTTTGTTCATCTAATTCCCTTCGCTTTTCTATATGGAAGGCTTTTTCCCCTACAGATTTTTCTATTTTTTCTGCCGTACCTTCAATATCTGGATGTATTTCCTTACGTTGATCATCAAGTTCTCTTTGCTTTTCTATTCTAAAAGCTTTTTCCCCTACAGATTTTTCTATTTTATCAGCTGTACCTTCGATATCAGGATGCAATTCTTTTAATTGAACGACAGTTTCTTTCTGGCGATCAATTCTAAATGCTTTCTCATCTATTAAATTTGAAATTTGATCTTTTCCCTCTTCAAAGGATTTTTTCCTTTCATCCTCTATGCTTTTTAAATATGTTTCTCTTTCTTCTTTTTCTTTCTTATAAAGATCGTCGACAAGTTTCTTCTGTTTTTCAATTTCTTCACGAGATAACGGTTTTTCATTTTCACCCAAAATTCTCACATTTAAAAATTTTTGAAATTTTTTTAAATATAATACAAATTTCGTATTTAATAATTTTTATGTTTAAATTGTAAAAAAGTTTTGAACTAAAAGAAGTATAAGAGGATTTAACACGAATTCATAGATTTAACAGAATTCATTTTATAGGAATGGGCTCAAAAGAGTCATCTGGGATATGTTCCATAAGGCTTAACATAGTTAATTTCAGTGTGAGCATTTCCATAACTTCTACTTTCAATTTCTTTGATTTTTCAGAATTTATTGTTAAGTTATACTTGGTAATTATATTTTCAAATTCTTGTGTCAAATGCTTTCTTAGTTCATCTTGATTATCTAAATTAATATCTTTACTATTGATCCAAGTGTCTATCTCTTGTTTAATTTGTATATCTACGCCATCAGAAGAATTATAACTTACTTCTACTTCTTTCAGGTTTCTTAGATTACTGATATAAGTTTGATCCTGGTACATTGGTTTAAGCAATAATCCCAGATTCATTATTAAAGGTTCTATCTTAAGTTTCTCCAATGAATCTGCTAAAAATTTTAAAACCTGATCTTTTTGTGTTAATTTGGAATAATCAATATATTCTTGGACAAAATGCATGATTGAATTTCTTATTAATAAATCTTCAAAATCAAAAATAGATTCAGGTTTAATCTCCAGAGTATTAGTAATACAATTGTATAATGAGTTCATAAATGGTGTTATTTCTTTAAACATTGAAAATCTATTCACAAAGCTTAAAATATCACCGATGATTTCGAGTTTATTCTCATTTGGCTCCGTGTTATAATAATGATTAATATCCCTTTCCAAATTGAAATTCTCATCAGAAATTGATAAGAGTTCCTTTATCTCAGAATATAAAGAACTTAAATCCACAATAATGTATTTGTTAAATATCTTTAAAAAAATTTATTTATTTTTTAATTTTCTATTAGTTTCTTTTATGATATCCTTTTCTTCCATCTTTTCTTTCTCATAGGGTTTTATAGGTTTTGACGTATCGATCGGAGCATTGCATACCCAACAAGTGTTTTCTAAGTCAGTCAACGCCCGAGCACAATTTTCGCAGTAAATAGTATCACATTTACAGGTGTACATGAATCCTAATACATCCCCTTTACACACTATACAAATTTTACGCTCTCTATGAATTGTTACCTCCTCTTCTCTTACTTGAGTAGCGAATGTACTACTTTTTCGGAGTAATTGACTCATCTGTTCGTCTAAACCGGCTAATTTTATACGTTCTGTTAGGGAGATCTCTGAATCTTTTAGATTTTCCCACATGGTTTGTTGATTAATTAATCTATCATGTTCACCTGATATCTTAGTGGCTAACTGATTATAACCCCATCTTTCTGCTATTTGTTGAGCCTGAGTTAAGAACCGTCGTGCGTTTTTCACATCCAAAGTCAACAATGCCAATTTAGCTTTTAAAAAATATGTTTCAGCTAATAAGGTATAAGAACTCTTCTTTTCAGATACATCTAAAAGTCGAGTGATATATGATTCGATCTCTTCTAACACTTCTAAATCATTGGTCATGCGCAATTCTACTAGTAATAAATCACATAGTTCTAGTAATGCATATTCATCTTCTTCTTCTTCAATAATCTCTTTTAATATTTCTTCTGCTTCGACTCGATTTTTAGCTCGTGGACTTGTCTTCAATATCAAAGCTTTATGATAAAGATACCATGAATTAACTTTTTTGTCTTTCAATTTATTATTTATTTGGTCAATTTGGTCAAGATGTAGCTTTGCTTTTTGAATTTCATTACTATCGATTAATAATTGAATTAAAGAAGCGTGAACCCTAGCACCATCTATTAACCATTCCAACTCATTAAATAGTACTAAACTCTGTTCACCGTACTCTAACGCACGATTAAATTCTCCTTTTAATCTATACTTGTCGCTTAAACTGACTAGGCCATATGCTATTTGGGGTTTATTATTGAGTTCCTTGAAAACCTCCAAACTTTGCTCATAGTATTTAATACTACGATCTAAATCCCCCCTAAGGGCATATACAGCTTGAACATTTGTTAAGCCGTATGCAATGGTAAATTTATTTTTAAGTTCATTTTTCTCAACAAGAGCCAAAAATCGCTCCACGTACTTTAAAGCATCATCTGTTTCACCTTTTATTGCACCAAGGTTAAATATAATACTCTGAAGTGATATACCAATTTCCTCTTTATCTCCAACTTCTTCTCGCAATGCTAAACTTTGATAAAAGTGCTCTAAAGCTATGTCTACATCACCATTTTGATTATAGAATTTATTGTTAGACATTCCTTTAACCCAAACTAAACTTGCTTTTCTTTTCTTGTAGTCTGTTGGTAATTCTTTTGTTAGGGTTTTCAGTAGTTCTTCTCCCTGCGTAATTGTATCAGAAGCTTCCTCTATTCTATAAAGCTGTATTAAAGCTATAATCCTAAAATATAATGCATCAATTGTCAGAAGACTTTTACCCAATTCTAAACTCTCCTTATACGTTTGTTCAGCAAACTTGACAAGATCTTCATATCGCCCTTGCTGATGTAAAAGTTCACACTTGAGGAGATGACATGATACTATTTCATAAAGAGTGTGTTCTCCCATTTCCTCGAAATTATTCATTAATTGGATGGCTTTTTCGCTCTTACCCTCATCAATGAGTTGTTTTACCAGAATTAATTCTTTAGGTTTTTCTTTTATATTTTGTTCCCTCATAATATAACATCTTTCTCATATCACAAATTGCATTTTCTCGCCTAGTTTCTCATAGAATTTAATGATAGGGAAGATTGGGTAAAAAATGTTCAATTAATTTATCGGTTATATAATTAGATTAAAGATTGGTAGAATGTTAAGTGCTGTTATTGGAATACAATTCATATGATTTAATGAATAATATGGTTGTAAAATATATAAATGTACTATTCAATAATTTAATATGCACGAAAAATAATCTCCTAACCTTTTTCGATGAGATTGGATTCTTAATTCATTGGAATTAAAGATTCATTAAGAAATCATTTCTTTAAATATTGAGTAAATATTTTAAAATGCTGTAGTAATCAATGCCTTTGTGCCATGTCTTTGAGCTTCTTGAATAAGTTCAATTATTTTTTCAGATGATAAAGGAACCCAATCGAGTATGCCTATACCAGATAATTTAAATTCAGCAGTAACAGTGTCTGCAAGATTATTACAAGCACCTGAAAAGTATACTTTCCTTTTGCCAAATTCTTTCCTTAGTTTTTGACCCACTTCTTCAACAGCACAATATCCTGCCACAAGTCCTTTTGTATATCCTTCTGCTCTTAACTGGTCTACAAGATCCTCAGCATGTCCCTTGCCCATTATTATAAACCAACCCCCCTTAAACTTTTTAGGAAAATCATAAGCTAAGGTTTGTAAAGTTGTTAATGGATTGTTTTGACATCCTTCTCTACATAATAAATCTTTCCCTTTCACAATTTTAACATTTTCAGGAAATTTTTGAAGCAAATCCCAATCATATTTCTCTTTAAACTCTTCTAAATCCTTTCCAATGACATTTATTTTACTTAAATCTCCTTCTCCAAGCCCTCGTTCATACGCTATTTTTAAATGGGGAATTTCATCAATTTTTAAGCCAAATATTCTTGCTCCTACTACGTCAACTGCTAAAGTATCTCTCCCTTCTATTAAAATATTAAAGGGGATCACTAATTTATCTTCCCATGCTGTGGGGGGGTAATGACCATGAATAGTTCCTCCCCCTGAACCATCAATTATTGTGATATCTGGTTTTAGTATTTCATATAAATCTACTAATTTTGAATGCAAGTTAAAATTATGGTCTTTTCCACGATCAGCATGTTGAGGAAAACCCCATTGATTTTTAATACCTAATGTAACCACTCCCATGGAATGAGTTTTTAGTTTTGGGATATTAATATACGTTATTGAGTCTCTGTTTTCCATTATCTTTACCACCGTTTTGGGCAATCTGTAAGTCATCAAATTATATCCCTTCGGATCTTCTTTCGCTGAAGGTTTACCTTTAAATTCAAAAGTTTCTGTATCTTCTTCGTCTAAGTATATAATATTTGCTCCCGTCTTTTCACATACATCTTTATAACCATTTAAAGTAAAAACCATCCGAGTAAAATTTGCTTGTGTCGAGTTCTCCATTACATAAACTTTTGCACCTTTTTCTTTAAAATAGACGATAACAGCTTCTAAAACTTCTGGAGAAGTATAAGTATGTTTTTTAAAATCTATTCCATTTGGTTTTAGATATACTTCATTAGAATCTTTTAATATTGGTCCGCTAGAATCTTCAATTTTAGAAAATATTTCAAATACAGCAGTCCTAATATCTCCATCCGTCTCACTAATAAATATATTTGTCATTTTTACATTCTTCATTTCTTAATTAAAGTAAAAATTATTAATTTCACATTATTTAATGGTTTTTCTTAAATTTTTATTTAAACGGATTTATTATAGCCCCTTTTTTCAAAAAATTATTAATATTTCAAAATGAAAAAAATTAAATAGAAGGCGAAATTTCAGATTTTATATATATTTCATTCTGAAAAAAAATATTTCTTCTTACGGTAATAAGACTAGTGTGGCCAAAACATTTCAATTTTTTTGGAAACTTCATGCGTGAGTTAGCTACATTATTTATATTTAACACAATTAAAAATTATCCAAATGGTCTTACTTATTATGATTTAAAGCTGTATGGAGAGATTCCGCACTCGAAGATATATCGAATGATGAAGAAATTAGAAGAAAAAGGAGATCTCATTAAAAAGGATGATGTTAGTGTTATAACAGGAAGACCTAAACACCTCTTTTTTCTGACTAAACAAGGAGAAACAAGACTTGGTGAGCTTAGGGAGAACCTTGGAAAATATTTTGAATTTATTAAAGAAAGATTTCCCTCTGCAAACGGCAATTTTGATCATGAATCTTTCCTAAAAGAAGCAACTTTTAAAGTTTGGAGCAGTCCAGTAGAGCATGTCATTCAGAAAGATGTCTCAAATGAAAAGAAAATCAAGATCCTATCGAGGATGGAATCAGATTTAATTACTATGCTTGAAAAAATCCGAAAGGAGAAAAAAAAATTAACGAGCTTTCAGAATGAATTAAAATGAAAAACTAATCGAAAAAATAAAAAAAGAGATGCTCAATTAAATGGGATCAGTTAGAATGATATTTAGGTATTGGCTTAAATCCAAAAAAGAATTCTGGACTTCTGCGGGTTATCAGATACTGGCAACTGTGTTTGCACTAATGACTCCAATTTTCATAGGTAGAATAGTAGGCGGCTTAGTAGCCCCAATATCTTTAACAGGATTTAGTTTATGGTTTTATTTTATTCTTGTTTTATTGTTTGGTACCTTGAGTTTCTTCGCAAATAGAGCCGGAAGACTTCAAGGAGCTGTTGTAGCATCTGCAGCAGCCTATCATTTACGTGCAGATATTAATAATGCTATTTATCGTCAATCTTTTTCTTACTTTGATAAAACAGAGACGGGGCAATTAATTGCTCGAGCAACTTCAGATGTTGAAGAAACTCAAATGATTTTTGGAATGGGTTTCGCTCTAGGTCTTCAGGGAACATTTCAATTAATTGGAGTAATTTTTGCTTCAGTTTTCTTAAATTTCCAATTAGCTTTAATTTTTATCACTATAATGCCAATTTCGCTTTTAACATCGTTAATATTAGCAAAGAAGATGAGACCTATTTACTATGAGACCAGAGAAAGCTTCGGAGAATTAACAAATACAATACGTGAAAATATTATTGGAGCTCAAGTTGTGCGTATGTTCAGCAACCAAAATAAAGAAAATAGAAAGTTTGCAACTAATAACAAGAGATTTTTCAAAGCTAGCGTACGAACAGCTAAGTTAAATTCGTTATACATGCCTATAAATTATATTATAATTGGTTTCACAATGATTTTCCTGCTATATTTAGGTGGAAATATGGTTATCCAAGGACAAATACAGTTGGACACCTTAGTATCATTTCAAGGTTATCTTGGGATCATGCTCTTCCCATTAGTCATGTGGGGTCAAATCATGATGATGTATGTACAAGCAGATGCTGCACTTACACGTATTAGGGAAGTTTTAGAATCCACTCCTGATGTAAAGGATTTACCTGATGCAATCTCTATTGAATCCATGAAAGGAGACGTGAAATTCGAAAATGTCACTTTTGGTTATACATCTGAACATAGAGTTTTAAAAGATATTACTTTTGAAATTCCTGCTGGAAAAAAATTAGCAATTATCGGCACAACTGGGTCTGGTAAATCAACTATAATTAATTTATTACCCCGCTTTTATGAAATTAATTCTGGGATGATAAAAATTGATGATATAAACATACAAAAATATTTATTAAAGGATTTACGAAAAAATATTGGCATAGTGTCCCAAGAAACATTTCTCTTTAATAAAAGCATTAGAGAAAATATTGCTTTTGGGGTAGAAAACGCTACTCAAGAGGAAATTGAAGAAGCGGCTAAGATTGCGAACTTACACGATTTTATTATATCTCTTACGGAGGGATATGATAGTATTGTAGGAGAAAGGGGAACTCGCTTATCTGGGGGGCAAAAACAGCGCCTTTCCATTGCCCGTGCTCTTATTACAAAACCAAATATATTGATTTTTGATGATTCAACGAGTTCTGTAGATGTTGAGACAGAATTCAAGATCCAAAATGCCTTGGAAAGAATAATGAAAGATACTACTACATTTATCATTACCCAACGTATTTCTACTATCCGAAATGCGGATAGAATATTAGTTTTAGATAAAGGACGAATTGTAGGATATGGAACACACCAAGAATTGTTTGAAGGAAATGTTTTATATAAACAAATCTACGAGACTCTGTTTCATAAGCAGAAAACAAAGACAGGAGTTAAGAAAGTGACAATAAAAGGAGGAATCTAAAATTGAGTGTAAAAGAACAAAATAATAAGGAAGAACCTGAGAAAAAAATTCGACAACCCATGGCGGGAGGCCATGGACGGTTTTTGTTAGGTGAAGACAATAAAAAATTGGATAACCCTAGGAAAATATTATGGAAATTTCTATTTTCATATCTAAAACCTTTTCGAGGATCGTTTATACTATTCCTTATTTTATTGCTAATGGGTACAAGCATAATATCAATAAGTCCAATAATCACAGCATTTATTATTGATAATGGTATTGTAGCTCAAAACGCTCAGTTCGTTCTTAACATGAGCATATTTTATTTATCCTTGATGTTTTTTATGGCAATTTCTACATATGTTTCACAATATGGGATGGCGAAAGTATCTCAGAACGTTGTTTTTAAAATAAGAAATGATTTATTTTTTAAATTACAGGATATGTCTATGACTTATTTTGATCAACACCCTTCTGGAGATATAATTTCAATTACTACAAATGATATTGATCAACTGAATCAATTAGTAGGAGGGCAATTTGTAATGATCATTAGTGGTTTTTTATCAATTGTACTTACAGTAGTTATAATGTATATTCTCAATCCCCTTCTTGCTACTATAAGTTTAGTTATATTTCCAATATTTGTAGTAATGCTAAAAGTATTTAAAAAAGTTATTACTGGCGTATTTAAAAAGACAAGAGAAAGTATTAGCAAAGTTACTACTTCTGTACAAGAGAATATCGCAGGAGCTAAAGTGGTACAATCTTTTGGGCAAGAAAAGAAGGCAACATCTGAATTTGATGAAGCTAATACAGAAAATTATAGAATTATGTTAAGAGTAAGAAGAATAATGTCTGTATTCTTTCCTTTAATAGGTTTTGTCACTTCAATAATTACGACAATTGTTATTTTTATAGGAGGGCTTGCGGTCTTAGGTAATGTATCTATCCTAGGCGCCACAGTTTCTGTAGGCGTTTTGGCTGCTTTTATTAGCATCTTGGCTCAATTCTTTCGCCCTTTCATGAGTTTAATGCAGGTTCAGCAAATTATTGAAGCCGCTTTAGCAGCTACAGATAGAATTTATTCTCTATTAAAAGAAGGAGTAGAAATCCCTGATCCAGAAAATCCTGAAAGTCTCTCGGGGATTAATGGAGAATTGGAGTTTAAAGATGTAAGTTTTGGATACATTTTTGAGAATGGAGGATATGAAGAGAGGAAAAGTGAAGAAGTTCCAACACCACAAATGAATATGATGGAAGAGATGATGCAACAAAATCCAATGATGAAAAGAGCTTTTGATGCTATAAAGGTGTTCCCTGAACCTTACTCTTCATTTATGCTAAAAAACATGATGAAAATGCCAGCTAATATTCGGCAGAAACTATTCATGAACTTAATGGGGAGTATCCCTGATGATATTCCTCAAAAAATTGATAATATTCTATCAGAATTCCACTTTGCAGTACCAAATACAGAAATGGCGAAAAATCACCCCGAATATAAAACATCGTTTGATGAACCTGAGAAGGATCCCGGAGTAAGAACTCAAACACCCCAATTGAATATGATGCAAAAGATGATGCAACAAAATCCAATGATGAAAAGAGCTTTTGATGCTATAAAGGTGTTCCCTGAACCTTATTCTTCATTTATGCTAAAAAACATGATGAAAATGCCAGCTAATATTCGGCAGAAACTATTCATGAGCTTAATGGGAAGCAAACCCGACGAGATCCCTCAAAAAATTGATAATATCCTATCAGAATTCCATTTTGCAGTACCAAATACAGAAATGGCGAAAAATCATCCCGAATATGAAACTTCATTCGACAAAAAACCTACAAAAGATCAGGGAATAAAGACTCTAACAACGGAAAAACCATCTATGCATGGAATGTCTTCAGGGGAAATGGGCGGGATGATGCCTATGAGTCCTGAGTTTATTTCAATGATGGCTAAAAATTTAGGAAAAATGTTAAGCGGCAAATCAAGTGTAATGCAATCTGGTGGAGGGGGAATGGATGGAGGAGGAGGAATGATGGGAGGAGGAATGAAAACGCCATCCCCTCAATCTCTTGCTCGAATGCTTGCAAGCATGCCTATTCCCGACGAACTTTTTCAAGACTTTCCACAAATAGTTAAGGATGCGATTAATGAGCAGAAAAAACTAATTCAGCATGAACAATCAAAAGGATACGTATTAGAAGACGTGAATTTTAAAATAGATCCCGGGACTACTTTAGCAATTGTCGGAGAAACAGGTGCGGGAAAAACAACCGCAGTCAAGTTACTCTCTCGTTTTTACGACGTAAATAAAGGGAGTATTTTTATTGACGGAGTAGATATTAGAAAAGTAACCAAAAAAGAATTAAGAGATCTGATAGGTTTAGTCCCTCAGGATGCGTTTATTTTTACAGGAACCATTCGAGAAAATCTTCTTTATGCTTATGAAAAAGTATCTCCTGAAATTGAGAGAAAAATGATCGAAGTTTCGAAATTTCTTGGTTTACACAACTTCATTGAAACATTACATAAGGATTACGATACCAAGCTAAAAGAGAATGGTTCAAACATTTCAATAGGTCAACGTCAATTAATTGCGTTTGCTCGGGCATTGATCACCGATCCAAAAATTTTAGTTTTAGACGAAGCCACATCTTCGGTTGATCCTTACACGGAAACTCTAATTCAAGATGCACTTGATAAAGCACGGAAGGGACGAACTACTATTATTATAGCCCATCGGCTTTCCACCATTAAAAATGCTGATCATATTATTGTGCTAGGAGGTGAAAAGCACAATATCATAGAAGAAGGAAATCATGAGAAATTGTTATCCTTAAATGGAAAATATAAGCGACTTTTAGAAATGCAATATAAAGATATTGGTGTTTAAAGAATAATAACACCAAAATTTTTCACAACTTAATATAGAATCCTTGCTAAATTTTTGAAAAATCTAAATACATTTCTTCTTTTAATTAATAAATATTAACAATTATGGTGTTTCATAATTCCATATTTCGAATATTCAGGAAAACAAATATTTTACCAGATTAAAGATAATAATTCTAAAAACATACTCATTCTTATACATGGGGCTGGAGGTAATTCAAATATTTGGGAGAATCAATTTTATTTAAAGATAGATTATAACGTCATTGCAATTGATTTACCATCTCACAATAAATCTAGTAAATTTCAAGAATTATCTTTGGATTTATATGTTGATGTTGTTAAAAAACTCGTCGATTCACTAAAACCTGAGAGATTAATTTTAGGGGGCCATTCCATGGGAGGCGTTATTATCCAAGAATATTTTTATAGATATACAAATGATGTTTCTTCTCTAATTTTATGTTCTACAGGTGGAAGGATGAGAGTTAGCTCAGTTATCTTCAATTCTGTAAAACCTAGTTACCAAAAATACTTAGATTATTTACGGGTTTATTCATTTTATAGAAAAACATCAAAAAAAATAATAGATGACCATATTTTGGAGACTTCCCAAATAGATCCAGAGGTAACGTATATTGATTTTAAAATTTGTGATGCATTTGATACCTTAGATAAAACAGAATCTATTGATATCCCATGTTTAATTATATGTGGTAAAAAAGATCAGATGACTCCTGTGAAATATACACAGTTTTTTCATGAAAAAATAATAAACTCAAAACTTTGTATAATTGAGGAAGCCGGTCATAATGTTATGTTAGAAAAACCTAAGGATATGAATCAAGCAATAGAGAATTTTATTAATTACTTAAATTAAATAATTACTTAAATATTAAGGAATAAATGCCAAGAGAATACACATATGGTCCATTTCAATCAAGGCGATTGGGACTTTCGTTAGGTGTTAATGTTTTAGCTAATTATAAATTATGTACTTATAATTGTGTCTACTGTGAAATTGGATTAACAAAGAAAGATAATTTAGTTTCTCCTAATCATAAATCTCATTTACCACCATCACCCAATTTTAGAAAAGAATTAAAATCAATTTTAAAATATGTTCCACATCTAAATTCAATTACCTTTGGTTATAATGGAGAACCTACACTGAATGAAAATCTATTAGAATTTCTCGAGATTGCTGTGGATGTTAGAAATGAATTAAATTGGAATAATGATAAACCATTGCTTACATTATTTACAAATTCTAGTACTCTTTATATCGACGAAATAAGGGAAAGAGTCAAACAATTCGAATTAGTTTTAGCAAAATTAGACACAGCTAACGATGTTGACTTCAAGAGAACTAATCGCCCGCATCATGATACTCCTAATATTGAAATGATAATTGAGTCATTAGTTAAACTGAAACAAGAAATGCCTAAAGATCATAAATTAGCAATCCAAAGTTTAATTTTTAATTCTTATAAAAAAGAATTTATTCCAAACAATAATTCTATAAATATACTTGATTTAGCTCGCGCTTTAAAACGGATAAAACCAGAGATTATACAAATATATTCAACTGCGAGAATTCCAGCAGAATATTTTGTATTCTCAATAGATGACGATAGGAAAAGAGAGATTGCCATTATTTTTAAGAAGTTAATCAATGATAAAAAAATAGAAATAAATGTATACTAAACCACAGAAAAAAGTATTTTAATATTATTTTGATTATTATTATTTTTAATAATAATATTCGAGATCTTTATTTTATTCAGAGGTTAAGGAAAATTCAGAAAATTTGAATGTGAGATAAAAGTGGATGAAAAATATATTGCTGGAGTAGATATTGGAGGTACATGGGTTCGAGTTGCTATTTGTACAGCAGATTTGAAAGAAGAGAATATTAAAAAGAAAAGAACTAGAACATTAAAAGAAAATGAGAATTCAATCAGTATTTTAGTATGCCAGTTATTATCAGAATTATTAGCAGAAAATAATATAATACATAATCAATTATTAGGAATAGGAATAGCTATTGCGGGTCCTTTAAACATCGAAAAAGGAGAAGTTTTTAATAATCCAAATTTAGGATTTAAAACAATTCCATTAAAAAAACCCATTGAAGAGAAATTTCCAAAAATCCCTTTATATTTTATTAACGATTGCAATGGGGCAGTATTAGGTATACATTATTTTGAAGCGGAAGATTATGAAAAAGATAATTTAGTATATATTACGATGTCTACAGGAATTGGAGGAGGAGTTATTTGTAATGGACATATATTATTTGGAAAAGAGGGAGCTGCTGTAGAGATAGGACATGGAGTACTTGAACCAAGGAGTAGATTTCAATGCAATTGCGGAGCTTATGGGTGTTGGGAGGTCTATAGTTCTGGTATTGGACTAAAAAATAGAGCCCTTGATGGGATAAAGGATACCAAATTAAATGCTGAAATATTAATGCAAATTGTTGATAATGATAAATCTAAGATAACAGCAAAAGAAATTTTTGAAGCATCAAGGAAAGGAGATGAATTGTCAAATAAAATCGTAAATGATTGTATTTTTTATAATAAAGTTGGAATTGGAATAGTCAATAATTATTATGATTGTAATACGATTTATTTTGGAGGAGCAATGATAAAAAATAAAGAACAGATTATTAATCCTTTAATTGATCAATTTGAAAAAGATCCTATTAAATTTACCATTAATCACCCACCTAAATTAAAATTAACGAAATTTGAAGATGATATAGGATTAAGAGGAGCATTAGCATTAGTCAAATATAGAATAGAAGGTAATAATATATTCTCCTAAAAAACTGAAAAAAAAAAGGATATAAGCTAACAAAAAACAAAAAAATAAGTTATTTTTTTGTAGAATATTTATAAAAATTAAAAATAAATCCTGCATTATATTCCAAAATGTTATTGAAAAAACATCATTAACTTATTGTTGATGGGTTTTTAATAAAACTAAATAAATTTTTGATATTAGAAAACCTATGAATGGGAATGCATTAATTGGTCAATCAGGAGGTCCAACATCTGTAATAAATTCCAGTTTGGTTGGTATTATAAACAGATCTTTCAAATCAGATAAAATAGATCGAGTATTTGGAATGTCTTATGGAATCGAGGGATTTATAAACGATGAAGTTCTTGATCTTGGAAAGGAAGCTCCTGAAGTAATTGAAGGTTTAAGGAGAACACCTTCATCAGCATTAGGCTCTTCAAGACATAAAGTACAGGATGATGAATTTCCTATCATTTTAGAACAATTAAAAAAATATAATATAAGATATTTTTTCTTAATTGGTGGAAATGATACACAGGATACAACATATAGAGTGGAAAAATATGCTCGGGAAAATGGATGGGAAATATATGGAATCGGTATTCCAAAAACCGTGGATAATGACCTTTTAATTACGGACCATACACCAGGTTTTGCATCTGCTGCAAGATATGTAGCTTTATCTGTGAAAGAAGCAGGGCGTTTAGCCTGTGATATGCAAAGAGTAGATAGATTTGTTATTTATCAAAGTATTGGAAGAGATGCCGGTTTTTTAACAGCTGCATCAGTTCTAGCAAAAGAGAAGGAAGGAGATGCTCCTCATCTTATATATGTACCTGAAAGAAGACTAAATAAAGAAAAATTCCTTTTAGATGTAAAGAACACGATTAATAAATATGGTTGGGTATATATTGTTGTATCAGAAGGTATTTTATGGGAAGATGGCACCCCAGTTTCCGCATCACAAACAAAAGATAAATTTGCTAATGTTGAATTTGGAGCAATGGGTGGAGCAAGTGCGGCTTTAACACTTCATAAATTAATAAGTGAAGAAACTGGTTATAGAGGTGAATTTCAGATAACGGAATCTCTTCCTATGTGTGCTATTGATAGAGTTGTTGAACTGGATCTTCAGGAAGCCTATGACTTAGGAGTAAAAGCTGTTGAACTTGCAGAAATAGGCAAATCCGGAGTTATGGTTACAATTGAAAGGATTAACAACAATCCCTATAAATCGAAAATTGGTACTGTTCCATTGCAAGATGTTGCAATAAATTCAAAGGTAATGGATGAATCATTTATAAATACAGAAGGTAATTTTGTAACTCAAGCCTATATAGATTATGTAAAGCCACTAGTCGGCGAGTTACCAAAATTTCATGAATTAAAAAGAATAAAGGTCCAATAAAAGGTAATTGCACAAAATATTAAAGTGAGTTTCGAAAAGTTTAATATATTTGTTCTAAAGCTTGATGCTTTTGAATAATTAAGTATATATTACCCATAATAAATAAACCAATATAATTTTTTTATCAATAAAGGTTATAATCAATGTCATTTAATATATATACTGAAACCAGGGAAAATATCAATTTTTTAATTTTAAAAAATAATAAAACAAGTGAATATATTGAAATAATACCTGATTTAGGCGGAACTGTTCATAAAATATGTCTAGATTTTGGTGAAGGTGTAAAAAATATACTTTTTAGTGATATTGATAGTGAAATAATCAAATATAAATTACATAAAGGAAGGATATTATTTCCCTTTAATGATCTAATTCCTGGTGGAAAATACACATTTAATAATAAAGAGTACCAGTTTGATACAAGTAAAAGAACTGATGGTAACGCAAAACATGGATTTATAAAATTTGAGAAATTAAAACTGATAAATAAGGAAATAAATAGCACAAACTGTAGTGTTAAACTATGTATCAATATTACTAATGGACAATTTCAGGGATATCCTTTTGATATTTTTTTTAGTATTAACTATATATTATACTCCAATCAACTCAAATTAGAATTTGAAATTGAAAATAAAGGAAAAATTACAGCTCCAATTGCTCTTGGGTGGCACCCCTATTTTACTTTTGATAATTCATTAACTAATGTTTTTTTAAAATGCAATTCTAAATATTATTATGAAATAGATGAAAATTTGCTTCCAACAGGTAAAATATTGGAATGTAAAAATACTCAATTTGATTTTTCAAATGGTTCAAAAATTAAAGATATTGACATAGATAATGCTTTTTTTGTTCCTGATGATGGAAAAGTATATCTTAATAGAGATAATAATTCAATAGAATATTATCAGGATCCCAAAGTTTTTAAGTATTTACAATTCTTTATTCCTCCAGATCACAACTCAATAGCAATTGAACCAATCACAGCCGCAGCAAATGCATTTAATAAAGAAGAACTTGGTCTTATTAAAATCAATCCTGGAGAAATTATAAATACATATGCTGAAGTAAAAGTATAGTGCCTTGATTTCTCCTGATACTAAAAATTATTTTAAAAGACTAAAACAATATATTGAAGGATTACATAATAATGCCATACCCGGATGATTATAATGGATGAAAAATTTATTGCTGGTGTTAACATTGGGGGTACATGGGTGCGTGTTGCTATTTGTACAGCAGATTTGAAAGAAGAAAATATTAAAAAGAAAAGTATTAGAACGTTAAAAGAAAATAAATATTCTATAAGTATTCAAGTTTGCCAACTATTATCTGAATTATTAATAGAAAATAATATTACAAATGATCAGTTATTAGGGATAGGAATAGCTACAGCCGGTCCTTTAGATATTGAAAAAGGGAAGGTTTTTAATGCTGCAAATTTAGGATTTAAAACAATTCCATTAAAAAAACCAATTAAAGAGAAATTTCCTGAAATTCCTATATATTTTATTAATGACGGAATTGCGGGTGTTTTAGGCTTACATTTCTTTGAGGCGGGGGATAATGAAAAAGACAATTTGGTTTATATATCAATGTCTACTGGAATAGGTGGTGGAGTTATTTGTAATGGTCATCTATTACTAGGAAAAGAAGGGAATGCTGCAGAAATTGGGCATGCCTTAGTTGAACCAAAAAGTATAGCTAAATGTAATTGTGGGGCATATGGTTGTTGGGAAGCTTATAGTTCTGGAACCGGAGTACGAAATAGAGCTTTAGATGCCTTAAACGAAGGGGAGTTGAATGCTGAGCTAATAATGCAAATTGTTGATAATAACAAATCTCAAATCACAGCTAAAGAGGTTTTTAAAGCTGCAAGAGAAGGCGATGAATTATCTAAAAAGATAGTTAATGATTGTGTTTTTTATACAAAAGTAGGCGTTGGTTTAGTCAATAGTTACTATGATTGCACTTCGATTTATTTTGGAGGGGCAATGATGAAAGATAATAAACAAATCATTCCTCCATTAATTGAACAATTTGAAAAAGATCCTATTCGATTTACCGTTAATCATCCACCAAAAATAAAATTGACAGGATATAAAGATGAAATTGGACTAAGAGGGGCTTTAGCACTCGTTAAATATAAAATAGAAAAACATAAAATAATCTCCTAAAATAAATAGAGAAAAATAATGGAAGAAAAGAACATAATTTTTACATTGAGCGGAATTAGAGGGTTAGTTAATAAAGATCTCAACTTCAATACTGTTAAGAAAATTGCAATTGCATATGGATTATGGTTTAACGGTGAAGAAAAGAAAATTATCATAGGTCGAGATACAAGACCAAGCGGAACTTATATTGAACAAGCAATAATGGAAGGATTAATTAGTTCAGGTTTTAAAATAGTAAATCTTGGAATATGCCCAACACCAGTAATTATCCATACTAAAAATAGATTAAATATACCTGGGGGGATCATTATTACTGGATCTCATAATCCTCAGGAATGGAATGGTTTGAAATTACTATCTGCAAAAACATATTTAGATAATAATGATTTAGAGATTATTTCAAACCATTTTAAAAACATTGATTTGAATTCATATAGTAAATCACAAAGTGATTTACCAGAATTAGAGAACAATGTAGAAAATTTGAATCCAATTCCAAACTATATTCAAGATTTATTTAATTATATTGATTACGGAGAAGTAAAAAGTCATAATAATCTTAGAGTAGTCATTGATACTGGCGCAGGTGCAGGTAAATTTGTTACGCCTAAAGTATTAAGCGAATTAGGATGTGATATAAAACTCGTGAACGATGAATTGCAGGTAAATAAAGATTTTCCACGAGAAATCGAACCTATAAAGCGGAATCTTGCAGATTTGATAATGGAAATATGGCAAGGGAAATACGATATTGGATTTGCTCATGATTCAGATGCAGATAGATTAGCAATTATCGGAGAGAATGGAGTATGCTATCCAGAAGACATTGGATTAGCACTAATTACAGAATATTATTTAAAAAACCAAGAATATACCAATAAAGAAATATGTTTTGTAACAAATTTAGCATCATCGTTAAGGTTTGAAGTGATAGCTGAAAAATATAATGCCCGTGTTATTAGAACTCCCGTAGGAGAGAGATTTTTAACCCTAGAAATGGATAGATTAATATTAAATTCATCAAAGAACTGGTTAATTTTTGGCGGGGAAGGCTCATGTGGAGGTTTTATGTTCCCGAATTTCAATAATACGAGAGATGGGATTTTTGCAGCGGCGAAAATAGTTGAAATGTTGGTAAAAACAGGAGAAAAAGTTTCTAAATTAGTAGCAGAATTACCTAAATATTATTCACATCGAATTAAAATTAATATTAAAAATATAGATACTGAATTAATTATTAAAAAGCTAAAAGCAGAATTAAAAGAAGAAGGGGAAAATGTAGAACAAATAAACAATGATCTTAGATTTGGTCAAGGAAAGGATTGGTTTGTTCTCATCCATCCCTCAAATACAGAACCAGTAATTAGAATTATAAGTGAAGCAAAAAGGGAATCATTAGCTAGAGTTTATTGTGAAACAACCGCAGAACTTGTGAAATTAGTTATTTAATCATCTTCACTTTACTATCGAGAATAAAAAATGAATATTTATAATAATCTAACTTTTTTTTTTACAAATAGTATAGACTATTCAAGTAATTCATTTAATACTTTTTTTGCTAATTTTTCACCTATTATTTGAGTTTTTTATTTAAATAGTTTTGAAATAAAGATATTAGATTCATTATGATTGAAATGAAGTTTAGGGTAAAAGATGTAATTAAAGAAGACTTTGGAAAAAATATTGCTCGAGTTGATCCAGATGCACTTTTGGAGAATAATCTCAATGCCGGCGATATTATATGTATTTATGATGATTCTAAGCAGAAATCTACTGCTGCAATAGCATTTCCAAGTGATAATAGAGATAAAGGTACAAATATTATTCGGATTGATGCTATTTTAAGGAGGAATCTTAATGCTTCAATTGATGATGTCGTTAGAATTAAAAAAACAAAAATCTCTTTAGCACAGCAAGTTTCATTTGCAGGATTTCAACAAGCGATAATCTTGAAAAAACCTGATATTTTAGCAGAGAAACTGAAAAATAGTTTAGTATCTAAAGGAGATATATTTTCATTTCGTTCTGGTAAGAAAAAAGTAGATCTAATTGTTATTAATCATACTCCTCAAGCTGATGTCGTAAAAATATATGAAAATACATCAATATTTTTCCAAGAAAAAGCATATAATTCTCTCATCTTTAAAGGATTACCTCCAAAATAAGGGTAACTAATAATACTAGAATTTTTATAATTTAAAAACTATGATTTCAATCATGAGTCTTGATAAATTCTCTGAAAGAAAACTGTTAGAATTTGTGAAGAAAGTATTAGGTAAAAACCATATACATTTTATATTTCTTGTCTTGAGTAGACAATAAATTTATATCATTTAAACTCTTCACATTCTGGAATGATCGATCAAATTAAACTCTCAGCGCAAATAGAAAAAGATGTAAGTAAGAACACATCAAAAAAGTATTATAGGTTCCGTAAAACTCGATTTTATGGAGGATGTGCTACTGCTGATTGTCTTGGCTGTAATTTGCGATGTGTCTACTGCTGGGCACAGAAAAAGGTCTGGAAACCAGAACGATACGGTCAGTTTTATACGGCAGAAAAAGTAGCTAATAGATTAATTTCTATGAACCTTCCATTGGTACGAGTGAGTGGTGGAGAACCAACAATTTCTAAAGAACATTTGCTCAGTTTATTAACATTAATTCCAGAAGATATTACTTTCATTCTCGAAACTAATGGCATTTTACTTGATGAAAAATATGTTAAAGAATTGAGTAAATTCGAAAATTTATATGTTAGGATTTCTTTAAAAGGCGTTGATGAGGAGTCATTTGAAAAAATTACGGGAGCTGAGGGTAAATTCTTTCTAAATCAATTACATGCCTTAGAACTTCTTAAACATTATGGAATTAGCCATAGAGCAGCAATTCTTTATGATCTATTCACAGATAGTCAAATCCAAAATTTGAGCATTCCCAATATTGAATATGAGACTCTAATAAGATATCCTTTTGTTCTAAATAATTTGAACAAAGGAGGAATCAAAATAAAAAAAGAAATATAAAACAATCCTGTGAACTTTAAAGAGCAAAAATCTAGGGTTCTCACACTAATATTTGGATTACCGCTGATAATTGGATTGTTTTGGTTGTTTTCAATCTGCGGCCTTATCTTGATAAATTTAATAATTTGATTTACTATTTCTGAGAAAATTTTATAAGAAAATATCTTATTACTAAGAACATTTTCACTTTTACTTTTTTTAATCATTTTGTATAAATTATAACATTTGATATTTATTTTCGGATTTTTTACTAATATGTGAAAATATAAATAGTAGGAAATCAAATAATTTTTCACCACATAATCCAATAAAAAAAAGAGGTAATTAATATGGTATTATTAATGACAATTGCTCGCTATCCTCCTCATAAACAAGTTGAAGTTCAAAACAGGTTTTTTGAAGTTGTCAACAAATATCCTTATGATGAAACTATAATGAAGAGAATTGTACAACTAGCTGTAAGAGTAACACCAGACGGTTATGAAGTTGTAAATCTTTATGATATACCAGAGGGGAAATATACAGAAGCTTTTAATCGAACTGCTAGTAATATACATGAATATTCAACAATCGAGGGATATACATCGGAAATAAGAACTTATTTATCAGGAGAGGAAGCTTTTAAAATTATAGGTAAAAAAATACCTGACTAAGAATATCTTAGGGACAAAATTTTTTTAATCTAATTCTCCTTTTTTTTTCTTTAAATACATCTCTATTATTTTATTTATAAAAAGATTTCCATAGCTACCCGCCTATTTAAATCTTTACAAATTGAAAATTCGGTAATCCCACACAACTTTTTACACGAGTTTTTTATTATGGTTCTTGAGTACTAATGCATAATGTGGTTAAGGACTTGTTTTATGGGTTAGATATGACGAATTCTACTTTGAACCCGTGTAATCCACACTCAAATCTACCCTATATTAAATGGCGTTATAAAGGTAGAATGATCCTTAGCTAATTATTATGCATTGTACTTCCCCTTAAATTATCCTGTTAAATCTATACCATTACTAAGAAAATGGGCAGAAAAGGAAGGATTTATTTCAGTAGCTAGAAACATATGGAAGCACTTAGATAAATCAAATTATGAGGAATATCATCAAATTCTAAATGTACTTCTTCATAAAATATCAAAATACAATTATAATCTAGATCCAAATGAGGTTAAATTCTTATTAGACTGGGATGAGGAGGAGTTCGAATACCAATTCCCTTGCTTCACACAATACCTTTATAACGGTTATATGGAGTATTTAAATAAGCAACCCATCATAATAAGAAATGGATTATCTGATAAGCAAAAAGAATATTTCCTAGAAATTCCAACTGCAGTTCATTATACTTTCTTCCAACAAAACAAAGGTTGGATTGAGGGTGGTGTTGGAGGTCTGGAGACTACAATATTTAACGGGCATATATCAGGCTTAATTTTAGACTATGTTAATAAAATACCTGAAACTATAGGATTACTCTCAAAACTTAAATACTTATCTATTGAAAATAGTAAGGAACTGTCTGTACTCCCAAATTCACTTAAGAACCTTAAAAATTTAAGATATTTATTTTTTTGTAAAACAAATCTTAGAGAATTACCTGAATTTATAGCATTGCTTCCAAGATATTATAGTATCTTTATTTTCAATAAGATTAATTTAAATAATTCCCAATAAATTCAAGGTTTTCATCTTCAATAAAAAGCAGATTCCAGGATGCAATAATTCCATCAACATTATTATTGATTTGCAAAAGATAATTTTCCAGTTTTTTTTTTGTTATATTAATATTAAATTCTGGATTTTTAACAGCTTCAATCCCAGGAAATATTTTTACGTCTGGATTTAGGTGTATTTTTTTTATTTTTGCTAATTCAATTCCTAATATGCTTTCAGGAACACCATTTTCAAGGATTTGATAAACTGATGAAGCATCTATTTTCCATTTAGTTATATTCTCTAAAATAAATAAAATTTCAGGCATCATTAATTCAGGATTTAAACTTTTTAAAATACGGGCAAGACAGGATAATTCAAGCGGTAAAGCCGCAGATCCAATTGCGTTACAGTATGTCATTGGTTTAATCCAATCACAGATTGTACTTAATTGTTTATAATCCTGAGCTACTGTTGCGCTAAATGAAGGTGTAAATAAATCAAGCCCGACTTTTAGATTTTTATTCCTGGCAGTAGAACTGAATAGATTAACAATATTAAAAATATTATTATTTCGAAAATTATAAAAAATCTCTTGGCCTGATATATTCCATATATCAATTAAATCGTCACAATTACATAGATCATCAATATTTGACCTTGAAATGGAATTAATGATTCCATCTCTATCATTAAATATTTTTAATGATGTATTATATTTTTCTTTAAATTTTCTCTGACAGATATCACAAAAACAGGTGAATAAAGCTTCGAAACCATTGACAAAAGAAGGGTATCGAATTCTATCAAGCATAACACCATCTATATCCAGTTTATTAATCAATTTGGTATAGACATTGAAAATTTGATCTAACGCTTTTTTATTATTTGGACAAATAAACATAAATTCTTCATTTCCTTCTCCCAGTTTTTCCCATTTGCCGATTTGTCCTATGCTTCTTTGATTGTCACAGGTTAAAACCAGATCATTTTCAGATAGTTTAATGTGAGTGTCTGCCAGAACAGGAAACCATAAGTAAGGTTCAATGTCAAGCCGCCGGCATGTTGTGATAATCTTTTCAGTTAAACTGATGTTTTCTGTCCAAATCATCAAGCTTTTTAAATCAGTTGTTTTTTTTGCTATTTCTATTTTTTTTATAATATGATCTGTAGAAAAAAGATATTCTTGATTTTTTTCAATATAGATTTGTGTTGCTATTGAGTATTGATTCATGTTTTCGATTTATCAGCGTTTTATTAATAACTAATTTTAATTAATAAATAAATATTATAAATCTAGGTTTTTTCACTACAAATTTGAAATATTAAATAGTCTTTTGTTAATGAAAGACTGTAGTCGAGCTTAATGAAATAAAGAATTTAACATCCAAAATTAGAATCTTGATAAATTGAATAAATGGAATATAAAAAGAATATCTAAAGATACATACTATTGGCAAAGGACAATTGAATTGCGAAATATGGGCTGGTCTCTTAGAAGAATTTATGAAAATGAATTCAAATTCAAGAATTGGGGAACATATAGTAAAGTATTTTTCAAAAGAATATTCAAGAATGATCCAGTTGTATCTGGTACTGATGGTAATCTTCATAGAAGAATAGAAAAAGCATATAAACCAATATGATTGAATAAGTATTTAAGTAAAATTTAAGACTCTTTTATTATGGTATCCTTGTTTCTTAAATTTTTTAATATTGTTTCAGCTAACTTCTTCCCAACAATTTGAGTTATTTCTTCAAGTGATGCATTTTTAACACCTTCTACACTCTTAAAATGTTTCAATAGCTTATTCCTTGTGACAGGTCCAATACCTTTGATGTCATCTAGAATAGAACCCGTTATGCGCCTTTGTCTCAGCTTTATATGCAATCTTTTCGAGAACCGATGAGATTCATCTCTAACTCTTTGAAATAATTTCAAAACAGATGAGCTTTTAGGTAGAACAATTGGGTTTTTCTTAGAAGGTAAATATATTTCTTCATATTTTTTAGCTAATCCAATTATTGGGATATTAAGCCCTAATTCTTCTAGAATTGAGATTCCCGCATTCAATTGCCCTTTTCCCCCATCAACTAATATTAAATCTGGTAATTCTAAATTTCTTTCTAAAAGCATGTTATACCGTCTTTTTAAGACTTCTTTCATCATTGCAACATCATCAGGAGTAGATTTCGAGCGAATTTTAAAATGTCGATAATACTTATTATAAGGTTTTCCCTCAAGAAAATAAACCATAGAGCCTGTAGCATCTTTACCATCTATATTTGAGATGTCAAAACCCTCAATAATTCGCGGTAATTTAGGTAAATCCAAAACTTCTTTTGTCTCTTCAAGAATTTTCTCTCGAAACTCTTTGTCATTCATTTTGATCTCTTCCATTTGTATTTGCTGCTCAACCATTACTTTTGCGTTTTTATTTGAAATGCGTTGCAAACTTGTTTCATTTTCATTAAATGCTGTCCTGATTTGTATATCTTCTTTAATATCTTTTAAAAAATCTGATAGGATTCTAAATCTATCATTTATATCAGGAATGATAATAATATCTGGTAATTGAGATTTGAAATTTTGATAATATTGTTCTAACATTGAGTTCATAATCTCTTTCTTTTGAATTAATTTCTCTCGTAAATCAAATGTAAATGAACTTTTATTCAAAATCCTGCTTTCTCTAATATGAATAATGACCATCGCCATATATTTTTCAGTACTATAAAAACCAACAATATCCTTATTGGCTTCATGATTCATTAATACATGTTGTCGATCAGTGGCATGATCTATATCTTCCAATTTATCCCTCCAGAAGACTGCTGATTCAAAATCTTGGTTTTTAGATGCGATGTACATTTTTTCTGATATCTGATTTTTTAACTCATTAGTTTCTCCTTTTAAAAATAATTCGATTTCCTTAATATTTTCACGATATTCTTCTTTAGTAATTGTAGTAATACATGGCCCAGGACAAAGTTTTAATTGATAATACAAACAGGCTCTCTTTTTTTTTTTAATAGGCTTTTTACATGAACAATAAGGGAATATTTTTCTTAGATCTCTAAGTATTCTTATTATCTCTTTTTTATCTGTATAAGGTCCTAAAAATGTATTATCTTTAGAGTACTTTTCTGGATTTCTAAGTACACGGATCCTTGGAAAATCTTCAGAGTAAAAAAATGCCACCCAAGGATATGTTTTAGAATCCCTCATAATTACATTAAAGCGAGGGAGATGTTTTTTAATTTGAATATTTTCTAAAATTAAAGCTTCTTTCTCATTTTCAGTTACAATATATTCAATAGAATGTATCAGCTTTACTAGTTCTTTAATTTTTTCTTCATAATAAGGATCTGTATAACTAGTTTTTAAGAAATATTGATTGACTCTCTTCTTGAGATTTTTAGCTTTTCCTATGTAAATAATTGAACCTTTTTTATCAGTAAATAAATAAACTCCTGGTTCATTTGGTAAACTCTTTCGTTGTAAGTCTAAATCCTTCATAAATATAAAATTTTAATGAGAATTATGATATAATTGTATGATCAGTTTTATATTTCTATTATTATAAGAATAATTCCAATATTTAAAATCAAAGAGAGTAAATGTTATTTACGATAATTAAATATTAGAAAATAACTGAATTTCTGATATAAAAAAAATATACTTTGAATATGGTAAATATTAGAATTTGTCCAAAATGCAAAAAGCCAACACTAAGAACTGCAACTAATGTTAGTGGTGGGATAGCTCCAAATTTATACGAGTGTAGAGATAAAAAATGTGGTTATATTGGTAGTTTTTATGTTGAAATTGATTCTGAGGATTATAAATTAGATCAAGATGAAAACTCTCTAGAATAATTAATTTTGGTTTAATATTATATTTTAACAATAAATAATTCGATGATCTATAAGAAATAATAGTAAAAGTGAATTTATAATGAAACAATTGTTAGAAGATGCTAAAAAGATTAAATCCTTAGAGATTCAAGGCGCCAGTAATATTGCCACTAGTGCCATCGATTTTTTAAGTAATTATGCGAAAAGATTAAAATGTGAGAATATTAAGGCTTGTTTTAAAGAACTTTATAAAGCACAAGTTATATTAATAGATACAAGACCGACAGAACCGGCTATGAAAAATGGTTTGAAGTTTATCATGAATAAGTTAGAACAAGAAAAAGAAAGTATAATTCCTGAATATATCTCTGATATCATTGAAAAATATAAGAATCTATATTGTGATATGCTTCAAAACTCGAAAAAAAGAATTGCTGAAATAGGTTCTAGGCGTATTCCTTCTTCCAGTCAAAAATTTAACGTGATGACTCATTGCCATTCCAGTCTGGTTACTGGTATTCTTTTAGAAGCGAAAAAACAAGGTAAAAATTTTAAAGTAATTAATACCGAAACACAACCACGATTACAAGGGAGGAAAACTGCAAATAAATTATTGGGTGCTGGTATAGAAGTTATCCATGTTGTTGATAGCGCGATGAGATGGGTTGTGAGACATTATCAAGTTGATCTGATTTTAATTGGTGCTGATAGTATAACTTCTGAAGGAACCATTATCAATAAAATTGGATCAAGATTATTAGCATTAGTTGCTCATGAAGAACATGTTCCTTTTTATGTTGCTTCTCCTTTATTAAAGTATAATCCAGAAACCAATCTTGGTATATTGGAAACTATAGAAATGAGAGACCCTCAAGAAATATGGAAAAATCCTCCAGAAGGAATCAAAATCCTAAACCCCGCATTTGAAACTGTAAGTAGAAGGTATATCGATGGTTTAATCACTGAAGCGGGTATATTTGCTTCGAGCCATGTACCAAACTATTTTGCTAAAACATATCCAGAAATGGTTTAACCATTTAATAAATTATTTCTTCCCCCATTTTTCAATAGCTTTCGCTAATTCAATATTTTTTATCGCATATTCCTTTAAGGTTGAACCATTTAGAACAGCATCTATTGCCTGCCTTATCGCTTTTGCCCCTGCTTCTGTACCGCTAGGGTGACCATGGCAACCTCCACCGAATTGATATACCATATCTTTTCCTAATATTTCAATGAGATCAGGAAT
Organism: Promethearchaeia archaeon; assembly: GCA_036478875.1. GTDB lineage: Archaea > Asgardarchaeota > Lokiarchaeia > Sigyniarchaeales > SOKP01 > Loki-b32. The sequence continues at coordinate 30,051 of JAZGEW010000005.1, forward strand.
GTGAAGTGGGCTTAAACCACCGGAAGCTACAGGTAAAGTTGGTTTAATATCTCCCCAATCTTGATTAAGCAAAGTAGTATTATTATCAGAAATTTTTTTAGAAGTAAGTATTTTATTACATTCTAATACTTCCTTTTTTCCACCTTCCATTTTTCCTACAACCGTTCCAGTGTGAAGTTGATCCATGCCAATTAATCTCATTAATTTAGATAGGGCTAGCATCGTCATTCCATGCTTTTTATTTCGAGTTAAAGCAGCATGCATAGCTCTATGAGCATGAATAACTATGTTTTTATCATCTAAATAATCTCTAATTTCTTGTAAAGCCGAAAATCCTACTGTAAGAATGTCTACCATTACATATTCTCCACCGTTTTCTATCACAAAATCCGCCCTCTTCTTCATCGTGCTCAGAGGAGCTGTTATATTTGGCATATAAAACTTCCTTTCTCCAGTTTGATTTTCTGCTTTATCTCTGGTTTTCAAAGTTTCCTTGATTCTTTTCTCGAACTTGTTAAAAGTCATACTTGTAAGATTTTCATCATCTTTAACAATATCTAATCCACCAATCCAAGCGTCTCCACATATTTTGGCATGTTCAACTTCGTTTAATCCTACTTTAGGTTTAACAATTGTACCAAGCAAGGGTCTATCCTTTACTTTAGTTAATTTTCTAATACCTTCAATTCCAAATTTTGGTCCCTTATATGCCTTGATAATATCTTTAGGAAAACTTATATCTAATAATCTTAATGACTTTAATACTTTCATTCCGTAAATATTTCCAGCAATGGCACTTAAAATTTGGGGCAAATTATCTATCTCAAAAAGTTCTTTAGTGTAAGCGATCTTTACAATACTATTTTCTTTGTTAATATAGAATGTTGATGGTTTAAGCTTTTTAGCAATTTCCGCGGATAAAGTTGCTATTTCAGTCCACGTACCGATTGAACTTTCTTTCGCGATTTCTTCGGAAGCATGTTCTAAATTTCTACATTCTGGTGAAATTTCTACAAAGTACATCGCGATTAAATCATTTTCGCTGGGTTCATAGTCCAAATTTACGTAATTCTCCAAATTTAATCACCAATTATCCTATAAATTTTAAATTATTTACGTTATACAAGAATTTTATTAAAAGATATTCAAATAATGAATTATAATATTAAAACCATAAAAAATTAATAACATTTTTAATTACTTTATAGAGTGATGATACTATGAGTGAAATAAAATCTTTTATTATCAATGTTAAGGATTTAAGTTTTAAAAGCGAGCAACATGTTCTTGGCTTAATTAGATTCCTCTCTGAAGCTTTACCTCAGATAACACTTGATAGAAACGGAAATGAAATTAATGTTGAAATGCCAATTAAGTTATCGAAAAGAGCTTTAAGACTTAGGATTAAAAAATTTTTATATAAAAAAGGATTATATAATGATTTCAGACCAATTTCTTATAAAACTACTGAAGCCGAAGGATATACCGTAAAAGAAAAGAAAATTATTGAGTTAGCTTATTATTAATTCTTATTTTCTCTCGAAAATAATTATATTATTTAAAAAATTTAATTAACTGTGTCATTAGAAGGAACTAATTTTAAAATTTCTATTAAATCTATTGATGATTTAGTAAGATGTCTAAGCTTAGCAAGTTTATTAGAGCTCGCGGGCTGGCCCAAAGTGGGAAATATTCATCGAACAAAAGACTTCGAAAACAGTAGATTTGAACATTTTTTAGCTGGAATTGTGGCAATTCAACCAACTTTTAGAGAATTTTGTGAGAAAATCTTTCAATTTTCATTCAGAAATGAAAATGATTATTGTAAAATAGAATTAGGTTATTTTTATAAAAGAGCTACTGAAGAAATGATGAAATGGCAAAAGGGGGGGAATGTTTTATTAGGACATATATTAATTTTAGCACCTCTGGCGGCAGCAGCTACAATTTGTTTAAAAACTGGAGAAAGTAAGATTAAAGACTTAAAATATTACATCGATAAAGTTATTCAAAATTCTTCTGTAAATGATACAGTAAATTTATACGAAGCTATTCGTTTATCTAATCCTGGGGGTTTAGGAACCATCGAAAAATATGATATTAATGATGAAAATTCAGTAAATGATATAATTAATGATAAAATAAATTTAAAAAAAATATTTGAGTATTCGAAAGAATATGATTTAATTAGCTTAGAATATTCTACTGGTTTTAATATTATTCTAAATGAAGGGTTTCCATATTTTATTAACTTATTCAGTCAATATAATGATATAAACATCGCTACGGTTAATACTTATTTAAAATTGTTATCTTTATATCCAGATACATTAGTCATAAGAAAATCTGGATTAGATTCAGCTTTATATATTTCAAAAATGGCATCAAGAATCTTGGAACACGGAGGTATTTCGTCTAATAAAGGCTTAAAATTGTCTTTAGCTTTAGATACAGAACTCCATGAAAAAAAGGGAAAATTAAATCCTGGAACAACAGCTGATCTCATTTCTGGTGTAATATTTTGCGCATTACTTTTTGGTGTAAGATTTTAAATTCAAAAAAATTAATTGGTGGAAATAATTTATTATTTTTAAGAGGTTAAAATTAACAATTCTTCTCTAGGTTTGATAGATTATGGAATTCTGTGATGAATGCGGAGGAATGATGTTGCCTTCAAATTTGAATGGAAAAAAGGTATTCAAATGTAAGTGTGGTGCAACTAAGCTATTTACAGAAGAAAAATCTAAAGCTTATAAAGTCACCACTAAAATTGAACATTCTATTAGAAATGAAGTCACAAATCTAGCTGAATTTATGGACTGGAAAGAAAAGAATTTACGAAGTAGTATTAAAGATTTTAAATGTCCTCGATGTGGATATACTAAGGCACATCTAGAAACAAGACAGACGCGTAGCGCTGATGAAGGAATGACACATTTTATAACATGTTTACAGTGTGGGAAAATGAAGAAAATTGGTAGTTGAATTAAATTAGTAGTTTTTTTATTATTTCCTCTTTATCCCCATTTTCTTTAAAAGTGATTTTAATTGTCTTATCTCTACTTCTTGAACCAGATATTATTTGAATTTGACTTGAAGATATATTTAGTTTATTTTTTATAAGACTAAGTAATTCAATATTTGCTTTATTTTGGATAGGTTTTGATTTAAGAAATATTGTTAAATTATCTCCAATTTTAACTATTTTTTGATTTTTAGAGTTGGTTTTAACATGTAATCTTATTATTAATTTTGTAGTTGAGTGTTTTTCTATAAACCCCATTTTTCAAATAATAACAAATTCATCTTAAATCATATAAATTCGTCTATTCTCATTTTTAAGAGATTATAAGAGGGTTTGGATAATCTTATTCCTCCCGCTAACTTATGACCTCCACCAACGCCTCCTAATTCTTTTTTAATTTTTGTTATAATTTGATTTACTCCGAGTGCATTATTTTTTTCAAGATACTTTCTTGAACACCGAATACTTAATTTAATTGTACCGGATTTTTTCTCAGACCCTCCTAAAAATAAAATTTTATTTGGGTTGAATAGTTCGTTAACAGTACTAAAACTAGCTGTGTCTGACCAGTTACTCGGTGGAATTTTACCTTTTATTTCCAAAAATATTGCACTTTCAGTTTCAAAGTGAGGAGATTCGATTGATAAAGTTCTTAAGTTTTTAACCAGGTTTTCTATATATTCAGAATAGATACTTTTAGCATCGCGCGTTATAGACTTTAATTGAATCATTGAAATAGCAGCGCTTATATTTCTAAAACATAAAACATTTAATAAAAGCGCATGCTCAAAGGCAAACTTTAATAAACCAGTTTTGTGTGGTAATATACAATAATGGCCAAAACTATTAATATTCGCTTCTTTTTGAATTTTTTCGATCTCAGATCTAGTTAAATCAATGATTTTAGTTTTTGGATCAACATTTATAGTATTTAAAAAAGATTTTGCTTCTTGATCTGATGTCCCTCCAAATCGACTAAGAAAGGGCAAAATACTATATTTCAACCCAATCCCAATCGATTCATGCATACTTCCGAATAGAATTAAGCCTTCATTATCTTCAACAAGTTCCTCATTTACTAATTCCTCATAAACCTCTCGATTAAATGACTTCAATTTATCCATTGGTTTTAGTGAATCTCCAGCAATTCCAATTACTGTTAACCATCCTTGCTTTATTATCGATGATTTTACTTGTTTCGCAAACATATATGTTAAGGTTGCTCCAGCAATATGCTCTAATCCATCATATCCATAAACAGTTGGATTTATAAAAAATAGATTCTCCGGAATTTCATACATTTGTATATCATCTTCTACTTCATGATGATCAAGGATGAAAAAAATCTCTTTTCTATTTCTAATAATAGGGATTAATTCTTTTAAATTAGAACCTACATCCGTAAAGATATAAGCTGTTTTGTTTGTTTGCCTACTTGAGAGAATACCTTTTAAGTAATTACCCCAAGAAACAGATCGATTGTAAATAAAATAATCATAATTTAGATGCATTTTATATAATAAATTTTGGATTATGTGAAGACAACTTATCCCATCAGCATCATTATGAGAAATGGTTATTACATGGTTAAAAGAATGGTCAATAAACTGGTCTACAGCATTGCTAAGGGCTTCTAAGAATTTAGTTTTATCAGGAGTATTGGTCATTTAAATCAATTTATTCTACATTTTTAGACTATATTTTATCGATAGATAAAATAATAGTTAAAGTTTAAAATAAAATTTTATGGTAAACAAAGATTAAAAACGATCTGTTTTAAATTCTTATTTTTTTTAAAATTCAAATAAATTTTATAATTATAAATATTCCGATTTCAAATAGGTTTTTTGATGAAATTAGTTATTACTTATACCTATAGTAAAATTATTTAATTTAGTTTAATTTTCTGTTCTAAACACTTTAGTATTATCTAATTTATAATGCCAAGTAAAAAACGGAATTATACACAAGATCATATTAATTTATTCCTAGTCATAATAATAATTTTATTCATACTATTTCCTTTAGTTTTAAGTTGTTTTAGACTTAATTCTAGCACAAAGCCTAATGCTTCTATTCCCAAACTAAACGATATCTCAAAACATGATTTTAGTTCAATACTTTCTAAAGAAAAGCAAGCACTTGGAACTATTACAATAAATAATATTGATTTTAATGAATTAGAAAGGGGATTCTTCACTTACAATAGTACATATGCTGAAATTTGGCAAGACTATAATTCGACAAATTTGAATGCCTCTCGCCTTAGTATGAAATTTATAGGAACAATAGAACAAGCAATTGTGGATAATCTGAATGAAGATATAATAGATAATAATATTATTACGGTGAAATTAAATGAAAGTGTATTTGTTGAATACAACAATCTAACACAAGGAGATTTTATATATCATACTCGTTTAACTCCTTGCGAATTATCACAGCTTTTTGTTGAAAATGGTACGATTATTGATGAATTAGATGCTGAAACTGATTATTACATTGATAATGATAATTTCATTGTATTTGATTACGAAGAACACTTCCAAGGATCGTCAAATTCAAATTTTACTATACATTTTATCTGGGAATATACTTTAGAGATAAATGATTGGAGCTTAAGTCAAAAAACTGAAAATTCTTTGATGATTATGGATAAAGTACAAAATTTTACAGCTGACTTCAACTATCAGTTTATTTTAACATGCAAAAAATATAATCAATCTTATACTACCCCTATTGGAGCTATTTTTGTCGATAATATATATATTGCCTTAACTGTAAATCTCCCTGACAAAAATTTATTGAATAACCATTCTCTCGAATTAAATAACGAGACTGTTAATATTGATGATCATCTAAACCAAGACAATACGGTTGATGTGTTGTTAACAGATCTTTTTGCTGGAGATCAAAGTGAATTTTCTTTAAATTTTTCATCTATATTTACTTTAAAATTTGTTGAACCTGTTGGTAAAACATGGGCAATTGACAGACTTGTAGGATTGAATAATATACGAGAGCGAATTTATTTCCCATCATTGATAAATGGCCCTCAGCATATCTTTCTAAAATATATATCATTTTATGAACCTGCCATTTATGCTGATCAAATTATTAGCAATTCTTCTTTGTTTGAAAGAGAGTTCATATTTTTTCATTTGAATACGTCTTTAACAGGAAGACATGGAATAAAGGTTAGAATTCCTTATCTAATTGTTGGAGAAACTTGCCCTTCTATAATTAAATATACCCCAAGCCAAACTTTAAGAGTTGTTGTTACTGATAATGTTAAAATGCCATTGATAGGAGCAGTTGTAAAAGTATATTATTTTGGTCAAGAATTTGGAACATATATTTCTAAAAATCGAACTCAACCAATAACTCCTGGAAAAACGGATGAAAATGGAGAAATTATTTTGAGCAATGTTCCTGCTGGAAATTATACGATTGAAGTTTACTATAATGGCATATTCTTAAGAGAATCCATCGGGAGTACCTATAATACTAGAAATTATATTAATACTAATTATCCTCATTTTCCTCTTTGGATAATAATATTTGGAATTTTAAATGGAATTATTCTATTAGTTGGATCAATTTTTTATTTAAAATATAAGAAAAAGCGATAAGAACTTTGATCGTTATTTTTTGTGATAATATTGATGATTTTATTGTTTTTTTAGAAAAAAAAATTATGAATGAGATATTTTATGAAATTAAAGAAATTAAAAATCATGATAATTTAACAAGTGGCATAAATTCGGAAATTGTGCTTCATTTTCTTGCTAAAATCTCTAACACTCTCATATTGTATGAAACTAAGCAAAAAATAACAAAATCTAGTGATTCAAATAGTCGTGAGGAAGTAATTCAATCTTTAAAAAATATTTTTAGTCAAGTAGATCCTTCACTAAAACTTGTTAAAGGAAAGATTAGAGAAATTTTTTTGAGCTATTCTTCTTAAAAGTGAATTTTTTGCTTAAATTTTAGCTTCTCCATAACCTATTAATCGATAACGTCTATTAATTATTCTCGAAATTGCGTAAATGAAATTTTCCGGAGGACAAATTGGAGGATTTAATTTAATAATAACACTCTCCTTTAATATTTTTGTAACCGTACCTCCTGTTTTCTCTGTGCCGACGACTAATAATAATTTTTCATTATGTTTAAGTTGATGTACTCTGAGCATTTGCTCTGAACCAATTACTCTATCTAGAAGGTTTACTTTTAACTCAATTTCATGAAAAATTTTAGGTAGTGTATTTGGTCTTCCAACTAGATTCCCAATTAGATGATCACCCTTAGTCAGAGCAGGATCTAAGTTAGTTCCTAAACCTATAAGCCCCCCAGGTTTCGCAGAATCTAATAAATTGTTTCCTTGACTAATACTTACTACGGTGGATTTTATTGGAGTGTAATTATCTTTTATCCGTAAACCTGGTCGAATTTCAACTTGATCACCAATTTCAATCATTCCTTTTAAAACTGATCCCCCGATTACACCACCTTTTAAATCTTCGAGAGCTTTCCCCGGCCGATTAATATCAAATGATCTTGCGATTAAAAACTGAAATTCCCCTTCAATTAGTTTAGGAGATGGAATAATTTCTTCAAATGCTCTTAAAACTAAACTAATATTTGCTCCAAATACCGCTGAAATTGGAATAATCGGAGCATTTTCAGCAACCGTACCCTTAGTAAATTCTTTTATTTGCTGATGATTCTCAGCTGCTTGTTCTCGCGAAACGGCATCAATTTTATTTTGTATGATAATAATTTTTTTTATCCCTGCAATATGTAGTGCCTCTAAATGTTCTCTCGTTTGTGGTTGAGGACATTTCTCATCAGCTGCAATTAATAAACATGCCCCATCCATTAATGAAGCTCCACTCAACATCGTTGCCATTAAAATTTCATGGCCAGGAGCATCAACAAATGAAATATTTCTTTTAAATTCTAATTGTCCTTTACATTGTGGGCATTCAAACCTGGGTTGTCCTTTTTCACTTGACTTTTCCGCTAGATAATATGTTATGTAGTCATCACATCTAGGACAATATAAAATAGTAGCATTAGAATACCCTAATTTAATTGAAATTCCTCTTTCCTGTTCTTCAGAATGTCTATCTGTCCAATCTCCAGTAAGTGCTTTTACAAGAGTGGTCTTACCGTGGTCTACGTGCCCCACTAAACCTATATTGCATTCTGCTTGTTGTTTTATTAATTCTTTAATATTAGAAGCTTTGGGTTTAGGTTTTGGTTTAGATTTTGGTTTTACTTTAGAAATATATTTTGCTTTAGATTTTGGTTCTTCTTGCGGTCCAATTTCATCGAAAAATTCCTTAGCATTTTTTATATATTTTTCTGCTGTTGCTTTTCCAACGCCTTTAATTTTCAACTTAACTAAATCTTCAGGTTTAACATTAACTAATTTTTCAATGCTATCTATCCCTGCAGCTTTCATCTTATCTGCAGTAGCTTTTCCGATGCCAGCAATATCAGTTAAATCATATGACATGATAGTAAAATTTTAAGGAGTTATGACAGCCGAATATATTATTCCTAAGAAAGATTAAGAAAAGATTTTTTATTAAATTATTCAATAAATATGATAATTTAAAAAACTTAACGTTAAAATTGATTAGTTTATTTTGTATTAATTGTTTTGATGCCACCTGGTTTTTTAACGAGCTCTTTATAAGAAACTCTCAAAAGACTGTCAACATAAAATGTTGATAATTTATTACAAGATTTGCAAATGATATACACGGGAGCAGGATATTGATTTGGATTAATATCTTGTATTTGGATATTAAATACAATTTTTTCATTGCAATGTGGACAAAAATTAAATCGAAGTGGCATATAAACACGAAAATTGTTTTTAATAATAA
>JAZGEW010000006.1:0-4530 GCA_036478875.1 Promethearchaeia archaeon
AATAAAACTATAGTTTTTTAACCATTTTGGTTTTTTTTGTAATTGTAAAATTCCATTAAACATATATTTCGGAATATACAATTTTGGTAAACCTTTTTTCCCTCCATATATTAATACTATTCTTTCACTTTTTTCAAGATATTCTATTGCCTTTTTAAAATGATCATTAGAAATATCCATTTCTTTCAAAATTTCTTTTATACTCTGTAATTTATGATTCTCTATGATACTATTTTCAATTGCATTATAAACACGTTCAATTTCTTCCTGATCTAAATTCTTATATTGTTTTGGCATTTAGTTCACTTAAATAAATCTGAATTATTATAATATACTTCTTTCCCTTCTCTTCTTGTTGTTAAAAAGCCATATGATTTTAAATAAGATATCTTCTTTATATACGAAGTTGATATTGAAATCCACAATATTTAATTAATAAGAAGTAGTAATAATATACTTGTCGAAAGAAAAAAAAAAATTATTCAGAATGTTTCCATTTGTAGAAGAATTGTTTAAACTTCTGTGAGTTGGTGTTGACTTTCTTAACGTTGTATTCCATTTTGTAATCTTCCATCGCATCCAATAATTCGTTTTCTTTATTCTGTACTTCTTCCTCAATTTCTTCATCTAAGGATTCCTCAATTTTGGATTTATTTTTCTCTTCTGGATGTTCTTCTGTCCACTTATAAAATAAGAAACTACCAGTTATTTTATTACGCCATATAGCTGATTTCTTGGTGTCCTTTTCGAATCGTCTCATCTGTTCTATTAGATCATTATCTATTGTTATTTCCTCATCATGCAAATCTGGAATAATATCTCCAATACTAATATTTTCTAAAGTTAATTGTTCATTCTTTATTTCTTTTACCCTTTTTGCTGTCATATTTATCTATACCTCCAAATTTATAATTCTTATAAATTTTATAAATCATTTTTTAAAATAGAGTTATCTAATTTATAATAAAATGAATAACAATATAAATTATTGTGTTCATGTGGAGTTTAAGTTGATTTACAAACATTTCATTTAGAAAGAGTCAATCAGATTTCTCAATCCAAATAAATTCCAATTAGAAAAAAATTATTTTAATCACCAAAAACTTCTATTTTTTTGATTAAACTTTTTTTTTTCGAATATAAATATTAGAAAAATAAAGATCGATAAAACCTATTGTTATTTCGAGAAATTGGAAAGAGATTTTAACAGATTTAATTATAGTCAATCTGATTTTGAAAGAAAAGATACCAATACTATAAGAAATACTGATACTATGTTAAGAATTATACCATAAGTAAAAGTTACAGGAGAAAATAATAATGTTAAACTGATGATATATATAGGTATTAAAAAAATATTATACAAAGATTTCTTATCTTCTTTAATTATTTTCCACTTTTTTTTACTTTTTTTGCCTCTATTTAAAAGTGATTTTAGTTTTTTAGAATCTTCAATTATATCATCAATCATAGTAATATATAAGGATAAAGTTCCTACTATAATGGTAATAAATTTGAATGCTTCTTTTTTTAAACGGGGATCACTTAATAAAGTTGGAAAATTAGAAACAACTTCATAATTAGGAAATACCCCTAAGTTAAATGGTCTTCTATAATATATTACACCAAGTTGAGGTTTAAGTTTCATCATTTTTAATTGAAGTATCCCAGAATTTGAAACAATATAATTATAATCATCATCCGATATTTCTTTATTCTTTTCGAAGTTCTTAACTATTTCAAGATATTTTCTCGCCATTGATTGAGAATTAATTAATTTATTTCTGAGATTTTGTATATCTACATTTTCCTTGGAAAAAAAATTCTTAAATTTATCTTTCATAGCATAGATTACACCTTATAAACCTTATTGATTTCTACTAAGACTATATTTTAAGATTTTAAAAACTTATTTATAAATAAAATGTTTAAATTTCATATATCTCTTTTTTGAATTAGAACTGTCCGCTATAAAATAATAATTTTAAATGGCAACAATTTAAAAAAACTAAAAATATATGAATTTATGAAATTCAAAAATTAAGAAATTTAAAATAGTGAAATGTAATGTCAAAAGAAGAAAGAATGGAAAGTATTCTCACTGAAACCCGTATATTTAATCCAGTTGATCTTAATCATGATTTTGCCAAAACTGGAATGTCTATCGAAGAATATCAAAAACTATACAAACAATCTATAGAAGATATGGAAGGTTTTTGGGATGAACAAGCAAAATCTCTTGATTGGTTTAAACCTTATGATAAAGTCTGGGAAAAAACTGAATTATTTCCTGGTAAATGGTTTGTTGGGGGAAAACTCAATGTTAGCTATAACGCAATAGATAGACATGTTAAAGCAGGAAAAGGAGAAAAAATTGCTTTGATCTGGGAAGCAGATGAACCCGGACATGTACGAACGTTTACTTACAATGAACTTTTGAAAGAAGTTAGTAAAGTAGCTAATGGAATGAAAAAGTTAGGATTGAAAAAAGGAGATCGAGTCACAATTTGGTTACCTATGGTTCCTGAATTAGCGATAATTATGTTAGCTTGTACTCGAATCGGTGTTATTCATTCAATTGTTTTCGGTGGATTTTCAAAAGAAGCTGTTAAAGGTAGAATTGAAGACTCTGATTCTCGCCTTCTTTTCACAAGCGATGAAACTTTAAGAGCGGGTAAATATTACCCGAAAATGGCTGACGTCGTTCAAATTATCGATGATGTTCCCACCATAGAACACGTTATTGTTGTAAAGCGTTCTGGAAGAGAAGTACCTCATACTGATAAGGACATTTGGTATCATGACTTTATTGATGATATGAGCGAAGAATGTGAGCCTGAAGTTATGGATTCTGAAGATACATTGTTCATTTTATATACAAGTGGGACAACTGGAAAGCCAAAAGGCGTAAAACATACTACAGCAGGATATACACTTTATATTTCATTTACACATAGAGTTGTATTCAATTATCATGAAGGAGATATCTGGTATTGTACTGCTGATATTGGATGGATAACGGGGCATTCATATATCGTTTATGGGCCATTAGTAAATGGTGCTACTTCCTTAATGTTTGAAGGAGTCCCAACTTATCCAGACGTTGATCGTTTTTGGGATATTGTTGAACGTCATAAAGTAACTCATTTTTATACTGCTCCTACTGCAATACGCGCTTTAATGAGGTATGGTGACGAACCAGTTAATAAACATGACTTAAGTTCGTTAAAAGTACTTGGAACCGTTGGTGAACCAATAAATCCAGAAGCTTGGACTTGGTATCATCGAGTTGTTGGAAAAGAGAAATGTCCTATAGTTGATACTTACTGGCAAACTGAAACTGGGGGGTTTATTATGACTCCAATTGCTACAGCAACTCCCACAAAACCAGGTTCTTGTTGTCTACCATTCTTAGGTATTAAACCAGTCATTTTCGATTTAGAAGGGGATGAAATTACAGAACCAAACGAAGGTGGGTATTTTGCAATTGCTCAAAGTTGGCCGGGCATGTTACGCGATGTTTGGGGTGATACTGAGAGATTTAAATCAACTTATCTCGAAAAGTATCCCGAACATTATTACACTGGTGATGGAGCACGACGAGATGAAGATGGTTATTATTGGATTTTAGGTAGACTTGATGATGTTATTAAAGTATCTGGACATAGAATAGGAACCATGGAAGTAGAATCTGCTCTTGTAAGTCATCCAAAAGTAGCTGAAGCAGCAGTTGCCCCATTTCCACATAAAATTAAAGGTCAGGCAATTTGGGCATTCATTACATTAATGCAAGGGATTGAAAAATCAGCTAAACTATCTAAGGAGATAAGAATGCATGTTAGACAAGAAATTGGGCCAGTATTTCAACCAGACGTTATTCAATTTGCTGATGCTCTACCAAAAACTCGAAGTGGGAAGATCATGCGAAGAATTCTTAAAGCAATTGCTAGTCAAACCGATATTGGTAATGTAACCACACTAGCAGATCCATCTGTTGTAGATGCCCTATTAGAAGAACGCAAGAAAATGGATGTTGAAATAGGTTAAATTATATTTTTATTTTATATTTTTTTTATTTTTGAAATAATATGATTGATATCAATTTCCCATGTTTTGGTATCCCTATTATAAAGATCATACAATTCAGGATTTCTAGCCGTTGGATTTTCAAAAATAAACTGTATAAAATATGAATCAATGTATTCTTTTAATAAATCAAAACCATTTATGAAAGATATCATGTCGTTCCTTGAAATATTCAATCTTATACAAAATCTATTATCTGATTCGAAAATAAACATGAAAGAAAAGGGAATTTGAAAGAAATATTTAATGAATTCTTTTTTAAGTTTACCAACCTCAATAAAACAATAAAGATATAGCATTTGGTCTTTCGGGATGGGTGAAAAAATCGGTTTAAATACTTTAATAATATTCTTTTTTTTAAGGGTAAGAATTCTTTTTCTTATTTGAGTTTTAGATAAGCTTATAATATTTCCAAGTTGTTGTAGTGTGATTTTTCCATCAATA
>JAZGEW010000007.1:0-2655 GCA_036478875.1 Promethearchaeia archaeon
TAGCTGAGACTATTGGGAATAGATCGTCTGCTTTATGTTTAGATATAATTTTCTTTGGTGCAAAATCTAATCGATTTAAGATAGATATTTTAAATCTTTCTTCATTGACATCAACAGCGTCTATATAAATAGCATCAGGTTTCAATTTATTAATAATTTCTGCCATTTTAATTTCTTCAAGTTTATTCAATGTGATTCTTTTTTCTTTTCTCGCGTCAATTTCTTGAGCATCAATTATTATTGTTTTATAGCTAATACAATTTTCTTTTATTATTTTTGCTAGCTCAAAGCGTCGCTTTTTAGATAATTTTTTTGAATCTTTAACTCCAATTTTACTTAATATATTTAATTTAGAATTATTAAAGCAAACACCACAAATTACCATCGGACCTAATACAGGCCCTCTTCCTGCCTCGTCGATACCACAAATTAGTTCTTGCTTAATTACCTGATTCTTGGATGAGGTCAATAAATTCCGCTTCGTCGTCTACTTTTTCTAATTTTCTAATTCTTACAATAGGAATCTTAATCTTTTTTAGCGAATCGGGGATTTTAATGTCATTATTCACTATAAAAAGAGAATTTTTGTGAAATAATTCAGTAAAGATCTTCAAACATTTAAAACTTAGTTCGTTAATTTTTTTATCCTCTTCAGAAACTCCTGAAAAAAGCGGATAAAAACTACTTTCATCTTTCTCGTCAGGAATATTTGAATATAGAGATAGTTTGAAGGGAATTGTACTTTTTTTATACCAATAAGAACTAATTCCAATATCATCTAATACTTCTTGAAGATGAGATTCAAATGGATTCAGATCAATATCTTCCCGTGATTCTTTCTGATCAATTTCAAATTTGAAGTTCCAATCAAAAAGATTGATTTTCCTAAAAATTTCCTGATTATCGAGAATGTCTGAAATTTTATTGGCTATTTTTTCTGATGGGCGCATACTTTCATTTTCATAAGCACAGACCGTTCTCTTTGTAACACCTAACAATTCAGAAAGCTCCTTACGCGAAATTGAATGCTTTTCTCTCAGGAGTTTCATTACATTGCCATTTAAAAACATAATTCCCCCGCCTCTCCTCGCTAATATGTAAGGATATAAATCCTTATTAATTATGTTTTCTAAAGTCGCTAAAGTAATAAAAGGTAGCCCTTCTCTAATATATATGGTATTATCTTCTAACTCTTGATATCGATTTCTAATTCCGATTAATAATGGTTTAGATTTTAATAACAAGGACAAGGATTTAATATTGTCAATAATATCCGCGTTTAAGTTATCTATATTTGGGAAAATTTTAACGCTAAAAATATTGTCATTCTTTTTTACTAATAAATCAAAACAAAATTTATTCTTTTTATCAGTAAAATTGTCAAGAATAAAAGTCTCAAAATTAGCATTTTTTAACAGACTATCAATTTTTTCAAGTAGAATCCCAGTCATATATTCCCATTATTTTAAAAGATATATAATCTAATAAAATTATTTCATTTTGAAATTAAGTTCAGAGCTAATAAACTTAATTGCTAAAAAAGTTATTTTTTCATGGAACTATAGCGTTCCTACTCTTTTATTCGTTTGTAAGCTTAAGGAAATTAGCATCTGTAATTATACCTATGAATTTTTTATCTTCTTTCACTAATATTGCCGGATAACTTATTAATAAACTTGAAATGTCTTTTACGTTCCAATCTTTTTCTACTTCTGGGAAGGGCAGTTCCTTAATATCTGTTACCTTTAAGTTTAATATTACAGGATCATCAGCTATGTATTTCTGAATCTTTTTAGCGGTAATACTTCCGTAATTATGATTATCTTCTAAAATTGGTAATTGAGAGATGTTATATTTTGTCATAAGTTCTACGGCTTCTTTCACAGTTGATTGCGGCTTGATATATATAATCTTGGGGGTTAATATATCTTCAGCGTGTTTTTTAGATCTTTTTCTGGATCTTCTCTCATTCTCTAAAAATTCATATATTATTTTAAACTTGGAATATGGAGGATCCATTGTTCCATTTTCTATTCTCGATATTGTAGATTGGGATATTTGTAATTTTTCGCCCAATTCTTTTTGACTTATGTTTAACCTTTTTCGCAAATTTTTTATCTGAGAAAAATCTGGTAATAGTTCCATTTTAAAATGCGTAAAACTTATTTAGTATAATTTAAGAGCATATTTCATGCAAATATTGCATATTATTATCAATAATTATTTATAAATACCATTAATTTTAAGATGCATAATTAAAATAACTATTTATATAATTAACATAGAGTTTATTCGAAATGTTGAAAGTTACACAAGCTAATTTTTTACCTATTGAAAAAAGTGAATTTCCGGAAATTTGCGAAAGAAAAGGCGTCGGACACCCCGATAGTGTGTGTGACGCTGTTGCTGATGCTTGTTCCAGAGCACTTTGTGTATACTACTTGGAAAACTTCGATAGAGTCTACCATCATAATGTAGATAAAGCCGCATTGGTTGGAGGAACAGCTAAACCAAAATTTGGCGGAGGAATGATAATCCAACCTCAATATTTCTTAATCGTTGGAAGAGCAATAAATCAAATACTCACCGAATGCGGAACTGAAAATAAATTAGAGTACATTCCGGTTGCGACTATTTGTATTGAAACTCAAAGAA
>JAZGEW010000008.1:0-20912 GCA_036478875.1 Promethearchaeia archaeon
TTTTTTTTTTTCCAAACCTTCATTAAGGACATTCTCAGGGGAGTTCTTAAAAAAATATATAAATTATGAAAAAAGTAAAATTTTAAATATCTTTAAAAATAGGTTTTTGAAATACTACAAAATTCATATTAAAATAAAAGTCTAAACTTTATTATAAAAAAATTAATGTATTTAAACCTTTTGTGTTTTAGAGTAATTTTTGGGAATATTTTATAGTAGTATAAAATAAATTTTCTCTGATCGTAATAGATTTATAAAGAACAAAAAGATTCATATATTTAAAAAAAAATGGGAAAATATTTGTCTTGCTCACAAATTTTTTCCCAAATATACACGAGAATGTACAGTAAATATATCATCTATGTTTTATTTAAATTTTTTTATTTGGAATGGTTATTGCAGTATTTTAATATCTTTAATCATCATTCTGATTCTATTATATTTTCTAGACAACTTGTTGTGTATTTATAATAATTATATAAAGTAAAAAATTTGGAGTTGATTAGTATAGAGGAAAAAGTAAAAAATAAGTTTTTTGAAATTATTAAAAAATTATATGAATCCGTAAAAATATTTAAAGATAAAGGGTTCTCTGCTGAGGAAACTCGTAATTATATAAATAAATGTTATATAATTAATGAACTTAAAAAATCTGGAATAGAATTCTCTTCTAAGGGAGAATTGGAAAAGGTATTATCTTATATTAATAATGAGCGGGATAATGAAATTAGTAAAAGTTTTTATGAAAAATTCAGGAGTGATGAATATTTTGCCCCTAATATAGATAAAATTCATGTAGATACACAATATAAATCAAAAAATATTGGAAACGTTATAGAAACTGAATTTGAGGATGTTAGTAAGGTGAGTGAAAAAAATATTGAAACAGATTATACCGATGACAATGAACTTTGTGATCTCCATCAGGAATTTACTGCGGATGGCAAACTTATCTCAACATGTAAAAAAGTTAAAAAAGAAGAGGGATTAAAAAATGCCCCTAGATGATGGAAAAGAAAAAAGAGAACAAGAAAAAGAAAAGGTTATTCATAAAGCAATAATTGTAGCGCCACGTTTTGGAAAAGAACAAGAAAAAGAAAAGTTTATTTATAAAACAGTTATTGAAGCCCCACATTTTAAAAGAGAACAAGAAAAAGAAAAGATTATTCATAAATCAGTAATTAAAGCACCCCATATAAATTTAAATTTTTATAATGAAGAAAATGAGATAGAAAAGGGGGATTTATTAAATACTAGTAGTAATATCATTCAAAAAGAAAGGAAAAATTTTTTGACTTTAAAAAAAAAAAATTCTCCTAAGGATATTAATTATTATAACGAGAATTTTAGGGCAGAATTGAAAGAGACGCTTAAAGTTGTTGCAGAAAGTATTTTGAATAAATACGATTTAAAATCTATAGATAAAAAATCATTGATAAATTTGGCATTTGAAATTTTTGATTATGCTGTAATAAATAAGGGTATGAAACCTAATGATTTAGGACGAAATAAAGGATCTCGTTATCTTTCTATTATTCTAATTTATTATACTCTGGTAAATCTTGATTATTATCAGCTAGGTAATGAATTTTTAACAGGCAAATTAGTAGCAAAATCAGTTGATAATTATTCAGAGTTAGGATTTAAAACAAGGGAGACTATGGAAGGACATATAACAGCTGGTAAATTCTATAAATTTCTAACTAAAGAAACTAAAAATAAAATAGATAATCTACCCTCTTTTAAGAAACTAATATTCAATAATGATTATAGATTTAATTTAATTCAGAATTTAGAGATCGCAATACCTGAAATATTAAATTTTTATTCACTAACAGAATTGAATGCAGTAGATGTCAAAAAAAGCGCTTTGAAAATTTATGATGATATGATTAACAATGGCATGACACAAAATAAGTTATCTGTTCCATTTAGTTCCAACAAAATGGCTTTGGTTTTAATTTTTTATGCTTTATTAGATTCAGGAGTTAAAAGTTTAGGATTTACCTCAATTGGACAAGCTGATATTGGTAAAGCATTGCTTAACATGTATAATAAACTTAATTTCTCTAATTCTGATTTAATGATATATCTAAAACCAAAAATAATTTATGAATTTCTTCCAGATCGGCTAAGAAAATTGCTGGATTCCCTTCCTTCTCCTAAATTAATAATATTTAATCAATATTATGAAAATGAAATGAAGAAATATCTAAATCTCATTTTTAAAGATATTACTGCAAAATATTCTATTTCTGTAATCAATGGAAATAGTTTGGAGAATACGTCGTTAACACTTTTCAATCAAGCTCTAGAAAATGAATTGACTCCCGGTGATTTAAAGAAAAGCAGGAAGCCCAATCAATTAGCATTAATACTGATATATTTTACTCTTATTCATTATGAAATCTATAACTTAGGAGGTAAAATAATAAGTATAAGTTCAATCATTGATTCAATTAATGATCTTGCTAAATTAAATTTTAAAAATAAAGAATCTGCATATAATGTTTATCCAACCTACTTACTTCCCTTTCTACCTAAAATTTATGCAAAACGAGTGGAAAACTTAGATGATACTCATAAGATTTTTATTGAATACAACCAAAACTTCAGAAAAAAATTAGAGAATTATATTAGATTTATTGCAGCAAAAATTATGAGTGTTAAATATTTGGAAGGTATTAAACTTAACAATATAATCAATGAAAGTTTAAGACTTTTCGATATTGCATTAAAAAATGGATTGAAACCTGATGATTTAGAACAGTATAGATTTGCGAGACACCTCTCAATCTGTTTAATCTATTTTTCTCTCATATCTCATAATGTTATAAGTTTAGGTAGTGGCGCGCTATCTGTTAGAGATATTACCAATATTATTGCAGAGGACTACCATAGATTAGGATTCGGATCAGAAAAGGCAACGAGATTTGGGGGGGTTTTTCTTAGCAAATTTATGCCTGACGATGTATTAGATAAAGCTGACAAAATACCACAAACAATAGGGATTGTTTTTAATGATGATTATCTTAATAATATAGAAAATTATGTAGCATTTATAGCAGATTATGCTAGAAATAATTACAAATTAAATATAAATATAAAAGATCTTACATCTTTAGCAATCAAGATTTTAGAAGATTGTATTAAAAATGGTTTAGAACCTTCCGATTTAGGAGATAATAAAAGAGTTTCTTTCATGAGCATAATTTTGTCATATTATGCTTTGATTTCTCTTAAAATTACAAAGCTAGGAACAGGGACTATTACCCTATCGAAAATTATAGACTTATTAATGGATAACTACGAACAAATCGGATTCTCTTCTTTCTGGTTCTCTGATAAAGTTGTTGCAGGAAGAATTTATAGTTTTCTTCCAGAAGATACTAAGAAAATTGTTGATCTTTTACCCGAAAGAGAATTGCCAATAGGTAAATATGAATCCATATGCAAAAGGTTTTTCGATGAGGTCTTTTCAGAATTTTATAATATGAAAATAAAATTCATTCCACATTTATCTCTATATAAGATAATTTCTGATGTGAAGAATAATTATTTAAGTGAATATATAAAAAGAGCTCATGCAGATGGTGCTTTTAAAGTTCCTTTACCAAAAAATGGAATTAATAAGCTAAAACATAGATTACATATAAATATTGATATACCTAGAAACATCAATGAAATTGGATATAATATAGATCATATTGACTCATTGGAAATCCAAAGAACTATTGAAAAAATAAAGGATGATTTTGTGAAAAATGATTTAAAATTAATAAAAATTCAGTTCACTATTGGCCATATTAAAATATTCATCAAAAATGGTAAAATGATTCTCCTTGAGCGTGAAATTTATATTCCACTAACCCTCCGTAACGAAAATATAATATGGGTAGTATATGAATATAATGGAATTCAACACTATACGTTTCCAAATTACTTTCATAAAAATTTAAATGACTTAGATTCTTTTCTAAACGGTATTTTTAATGATCTTCTTAAAAGTTATCTTCTCATTGATAATGGGATTATTTTAATTGAATTCCCATATTGGGTGTGTCCAAAAATGAACAACCCAAATAGAATAAAAAATTTTATCAAAAATAAAGTTAAATCTAACTTTAGGTTTTCTTAAAGTATATTTATAAATTTAATAGAGGGAAACTTTTTTATTAATATTCTATTTATAATTAAATAAATTTCAAGAAATTTAAGACATATGAGTTATTAAAATGTATGTGACATCATTGGATCTTGGCACAACTGGGTGCCGGACAAGCATTTTTGATTTAGCTGGAAGTATTATTGGTTTTGATTACAAAGAATATCCAAGTATATATCCTGCACCTTCTTTTGTAGAACAAAACGCTAATGAATGGTGGCTTTCTATTAAGGATACGATTAAAAATGCTATAAAAAAAAGCGGGATCGATAGTGCAGAAATAGTTAGCTGTTCTATTACCAATCAAATTTCGGTCTAAGATTTCTTTCCGAAAGATTAAAGAGAGACTATTGTACCCGTGGATATAGATGGAACTCCCCTTCATAATGCTATAGTCTGGCAAGATCGCCGTACTACAGAACAAGTGGAATTTATTAAGAACAAGATTGGAATTGAGAAAATATACAAAACCACAGGTTTAACCATCGATCCTTATTTCTCTGCAACTAAAATTCTATGGTTCAAAGACAAGAAGCCGAACATCTACCAGAAGACTCATAAATTTCTATTGGTCTCTGATTACATAATTTATAAGCTAACAGGAAAATATGTTAGTGATTTTAGTAATTTAAGTAGAACAATGTTATTTGATATTAATAAATTAAAATATTCTGAAGAAATTGCATCTGAATTGGAGATAGATTTAGATAAAATGCCAGATGCATTAAAAAGTGGGGTTGATATTGGAGAAATTGTAACTGAAGAAACCTTATTTGATAAAAAAACTTTAGTAGTAACTGGGGCAGGAGATCAACAATCTGCGGCTTTAGGCGTAGGTGTTGTATCTCCTGGTAAAATAAAATGCACAACGGGGACAGGGAGTTTTATTCTGGCTTTTTTATCGCAACCAAAATTCGATCCCGAGAAGCGTGTTTTATGTAGTTGTCATGCAGTTCCTGGTACGTGGGTACAAGAAGCTAGTATTTTTACATCTGGAGCAGTTCTTAGATGGTTTCGAGATCAATTAGGACATGCAGAATGTATAGCTTCTCAAGAAGGTCAAGATCCTTATGATTTAATTTCCGCTGAAGCAGAGAAGTCATCGATTGGAGCAAATGGAATTCTTCTGATTCCCCATTTAGTTGGCTCTGGAGCTCCTCATTGGAATCCACATGCAAAAGGTATCATTTTTGGTTTAGCGTTAGGCCATGAGCGTAAAGATCTTTATAGAGCTGTATTCGAAGGTGTAGCTTATGAAATAAGAAAAAATATCGAAGTTTTTAAGGAATTGGGAATTGAACCGAAAGAATTAATGTTAACTGGTGGAGGATCTCGTTCTGATTTTTGGAATCAGATTTATGCTGATGTATTAGGAATTACATGTGTTCGAAATGTCATAGAAGAATCAACTTCATTAGGAGCTGCAATTTTAGCAGCATCAGGAGCAGGAATTTTTTCAGATATTGCAAAAGCAGCCGAAAATTTATGTAAAGTAGATAAAAAATGGCTTCCAAACAATAATCGACATAAAATATATGAGAAATTCTATAAATTCTCTTATGAAATGTATAATTTTATGATTAGTAAAAGTATATACAAAAAATTTGATGATATAATCTTACATAAAAACTCTGAATAAAATTAGAATTTTCCTCATAATACTCAATTTTATATATTTTAAATGTTATTTCTTCTATAATCAAAATTACTTAGTATTATATAGAGGAAAATTCCTTTTAAATACTGAAAACAGCAGAGAAGAAAAAGCAAATAGTATAAATCAACATAATAGAATAAAAATATAAAATGTGAAAAATATGGAATATAATTCTTCGAGCATTGTTAAAGAATATAGTAAAATTCAAAATCTAATAGCAACAATCTTTTATATTTTGATAGTTATTGCCAGCATAGTTAGTCTGGGAGGAGTAATATGGACATTTGCTGATATTTTTATCGGAACTACAGGAAAATTTGAACTATTTTTAAACCTTAGTTTAGGATATCAAATAGCCATTATCGCCGGACTTTCAGCAGGTCTGTTTTTCTTGTTGATTTTCTTTTTTGGATTATTTAAGAAGTCCACACGATCTTTGATCAAGTTTATATATAAGAAGCGAGAACTTGAGGAAAAATATAAAAATCGTACTGATGTAAAAATAGCAGCAGGAGGTTTACTTATCAGTTTAATTGGAATGATTATAGGAATTATTTTTGCAATTGTACAAGATGTTATTACTGTTTCTTCAGGAGGTTCATCAACTTTGGTGGATCTTTTTGGAAGTACAGGACCTTGGGTATTGTTTATCGGGATTGGACTCTTTTTGATTGTTGGTGTCGCACTTTTTATGATTTACTTTTGGAAGAATGGATATTATATGATCTTAAGATTAATAGGTGCTATTGAAAAAGAAGAAGAGCAATAATTGTCCCACAAAAACAGAATAACCAAATATAATATCCTTGATTTTTTTTAATTAAATCAGAAATTTTAGGCTCTTATATTTTTTTTAAGTAAAACTATTCTCTAATAAAATCAATCTATAAATTTAATCGATTAAATCGAGCCTATTAAGAATATGGCTACTAAAGTAGGAACTGTTTTTAATTACTTACAATTACCCAATGTTTCGAAATTTGCTTTTGTTATTAATAAAAGACAAGATGGTACTTTTATACAAAAAGGATTATTTGTATATACAAAATCTAATGAAGGGTTTTTAATTGGTATTATTGAAGAGATTGTCTTATTAAATGAATACTTCACTGATGCCCTCACAATTAAAGCTTTTAATAATAATGATAATCCTAATATCCTTAAAGGACTTTTTCCTAGCGATGATTTTGAATTTGCAATTGCAATAGTAAAATGTCTAGGATTAATTAAGTTTAGGGAAAAAAATATGAAAGAAATCGAAAGAGTTTTGAGAATGAGTTATCCTGCGAGCCCTGGAAAAAGTGTGTATATCGTAGAGGAAGAAATTCTTAATAAATTCTTAGGATTCGATATTAAATCTGGGATAAATTTAGGACAAGTCAAGGTAACAAATTCACAAGCATTAATTAATATGAATAGATTACTTAACAAACATTTTGCAATTCTTTCAATTTCAGGAGGCGGCAAGAGTTACCTTACCTCAGTGCTTATTGAAGAATTATTAACAAGAAATAAGGATCTTGGAACACCTTCCATAATATTACTTGATGTGCATGGAGAGTATTTGTATTTAAAAGATATTCCTGAGTTTAAAGATAAAGTTAAAATTCAAGATATCTCATATTTTCAAATAGGAATACCTAAATTATCCGCTTATTCCTTTAAAAAATATCAAGAACAGATTTCAACTGTTCAATTAAGAGAACTTTCAAAATTTATAAAAAAATTAAGGAAAGAAAAAGAGAAGAAAAACCAATACACATTGAATGATATTATCAAAGAGATCGAAAATGAATCTGAGGGAAACAAGAGTACAAAACAAGCTTTAATAGGGTGGTTATCAGAATTAGAACGATTAACTCTTTTTGGATCTCAGGAGAACCCATCATTAGATAAAGTAGTGAACAATCAAGAAATCACTATTTTTAACTTTCAGAAAGAAATAAGCATCAGAAAAAAACAAATTATTGTTGATTATATTTGTAATCGTCTTTTTTATCTTCGAAGAAAAAATAGCATTCCCCCTTTTTTGCTTGTTGTAGAGGAAGCCCATCAATTTTGCCCAGAGGCCGCCCATTCCAAAGCACTCTCCAAACCGATTATTGAGATGCTTGCTCGAGAAGGGAGAAAATTTATGGCTTGCTTATGTTTAATTAGTCAGAGGCCAAAAAAGTTAAGTACAACTGCATTATCTCAGTGCAATTCTAAACTAGTTTTAAATATCAAAAATCCATATGATTTAAAACATCTAATGGACAGTTCAGAAGCGATAACCAAAGAATATGCCAATATAATTTCTAGCTTAGGCGTTGGAGAAATGCTGTTAATGGGGAATGCCGTAAATTATCCTGTGTTCATTGATGTGAGAAAGAGAAAATATAAATCTAAGACTGAAGAGATATCTCTAGCCCAATTCTGTTTAAACTGGCAAAAAAAAGAATTAATATAAATCTGTAACTAACCCTTCTCTTAGAGCCTGAGTATTTTTATTAAGAACCAGCATTTTCTTGTTTTTCGAAACGCGGAATACATTAATTATTGCCATACTTTCCAGCTTCATATATAGTTCTTCTAACATCAATGAATTTACAAAAGGGAATTCCTTTTTGAGAAGTTCCTCAAGCCTTTTATCCAATATCTCTCCTTTGTTTTTGATCAAAATATCGATTATAGAATTTAATACGGGGGATATATTCCATCTATGGCTCTCTATTTTATTTCACCTATTCTTAAAAATTAAATAATAGAAATATAATATGTAGAATGTCTTACTTCTAATTAATTTTTGGAATTTTACACAAACAACCTATCTTCTTTAGATTCCTCTATTCTTCTACTTTTCAGTTTTTCACCAAATTTTTCGTACCATTCGATTACTTCCTTCGTTAGTGTAGGATTAAGTTCTTTTCTTGCCTCTTTAAAATGTTCTAATGATACTTTTCTCGCTCTTAAATTTTCTCTTAAAGCAATCATTGCAGCCTCGCGGCACCATGTTTCAATATCTGCACCAGAAAAACCATTTATTGTATCATTTAAATCTTCTAATTTTATATTGCTTGTTAAAGGCATTTCTTTTGTGAATAATTTTAAAATTTCAAGCCTCCCCTTTTTATCTGGCAGTGGAACTAGTAATATTCGATCAATCCTACCAGGTCTTATTAATGCTGGATCCAAGATATCAGGGCGATTTGTAGCAGCGATCACTACAATATCTTTCATCACTTCTAGACCATCTAACTCTGTTAAAAATTGAGATAAAACTTTTTCTGTTACACCAGAATCAGATGTATGCCTACCTCTACTTGGTGCAATCGAGTCAAATTCATCAAAGAAGATAATACAAGGAGATGCCTGTTTCGCTATACGAAACACTTCTCTTATTGCCTTTTCTGATTCTCCTACCCATTTTGATAAGAGTTCTGGACCTTTAACTGAGATAAAATTTGCCTTGCTTTCAGTTGCTACAGCTCTTGCTAATAATGTCTTACCACATCCAGGAGGTCCATAAAGTAGAATTCCCTTTGGAGGCCTAATTCCCATTCGAATAAAAATATTTGGGTGTGATAGTGGCCATTCCACAGCCTCAACTAATTTTTGTTTTAAATCATCAAGACCCCCCACTTGATCCCATGGAACATTCGGAACTTCCACAAATACTTCTCTTATTCCAGAAGGTAAAACTTCTTTTAAAGCTTCCTCGAAATCTTCTTTTGTGACTTCTATTTGTTCTAATAATTCTGGATCAATCATATCCGATTCCAAGTCAATTTTAGGTAAATAGCGTCGTAATGCAGACATTGCAGCTTCACGACATACTGCAGAAATATCTGCTCCTACAAATCCATGAGTTATTTGGGAAAATTCTTTTAATGATATTTTCTTATCAAGTGGCATATTTCGTGTGTGTATTTGAAATACTTCTCTTCTACCTTTTTCATTTGGTACTTTTATCTCAATCTCACGATCAAATCTTCCCGGACGTCTCAAGGCAGCATCTAAACTATTGGGTCTATTAGTTGCACCTATTACAATAACCTTACCTCTACCATGTAAACCATCCATTAAAGCTAATAATTGAGCAACAACTCTACGTTCTACTTCTCCTGTGACAGTTTCTCTTTTTGGTGCTATTGCATCAATTTCATCAATAAAAATAATAGCCGGACTTTTTTCTTCTGCTTCAATGAAGATTTTTCTCAATTTTTTTTCCGATTCTCCATAAAACTTACTCATGATTTCTGGTCCATTAATTGAAATGAAATGGGCTTCACTTTCATTTGCTACAGCTTTAGCTAATAATGTCTTTCCACATCCAGGTGGTCCCCTTAAAAGAACTCCTTTTGGGGGGTCAATTCCTAAGCGTTTAAATAGAGATGGATGTCTTAAAGGTAATTCTACCATTTCTCGAACACGTTGAATCTCTCTATCTAAGCCACCAACATCTTCATAAGATATATATTTAAACCCTGTATCTGCTTCTTCAGTGATTCTATCACTTATATTAAGTATAGTATCTTGCTTTATAATACAAACCCCATTAGGTCTCATACTAATTACTTTAAATGTAATTTCTCGGCTAATACCAATAGATATAAAGATAAAATCATTGAGCGTTATCGGATAATTATTTAATTTTCTTTTTACAAAACTTTCAAATCTAGGATTATTTTTTATCGGGAAGTTTGATGGCGCTAATACTACATTTTGAGCAACTTCAGCTTTTAATTTTCGAATTTCAATAGTATCATCGATTCTAGTTCCTGTATTTTTTTGTAATCGAGAATCCACACGCACAATTCCCAATCCATTATCCTGAGGATAACTTGGCCATGCGATTCCAGCACTCTCTTTTTTACCATTGACAGCAATGACATCACCAGTCTGAATATTGAGTTTTTCCATAGTTTTAGGATCAATCCTTATGATATTGCGCCCAATGTCTCTTTTTTTAGCCTTTTGAACTCGCAAAGTTACACTAGGCATATCATCATCTTTCTCCTTATCATTATTACCTTTCGATGACATGATATATCGATTTCAATATAATTTTATTATTCTAATATTAAGAAATCTTAATTTCGTAAAAATTTTTGCTTTTTTTTTTTATTAGAGACCCTTATTTTATTTAATAAAATCATCCAACGAGACTTGAACTTTAGATTCATTTAATTTTCTAAGTCTATCTAAAGCATTCTCGACCCTTTGTCTTGAAAAATTATGTTCCTCTATTAATAATTCTTCTAATTTTTCAAAATCGACCTTTTTTGGCTTTGGTATCTTATAATCTTTTTTTACTTCAGGATTAAGAAAAATATCTTTAATCTGAGCGATTATGTCCAAGTCTATAAAAACTTCCTTACCACCAACCTTTACTTCGTTTTTTATAATGTTTTCTAAAGTATTATATTTTATAATCAAATCTAATGCTGTTTTTTGACCAATCCCTTTAATCCCGGGAAAGAAATCGGTTCCAATCAGTATAGCCATTTCAATAAGCTGTTCCCGAGTTATTCCAAGATTACCTAAAAATTTGTTTAGTGAAACATATTCAATATCCAAAGTAACACTTGTATCCCTTATTTTTCTGCTTCGATTTATAGCAAAATTTCTTATCAATCTTTCTCCTCCGAATAACAATGTATCATAATCCTGAGAAGCGCATGCCCATGCATCTCCTTTTTCAACAAGAAAAGCTGATTGAGCTTCCCCTTCAGAAGTAGCTTGAATTATTGGTACTCCCATACACTCAATTAATTTTTTACTCTCCTCGATCATCCCAGAATCTAGAGAAGAAGTAAGTTGGGCAAATTTTTTTGCTTCTTTAAAATCTTCAGCATCTAGAGCTTTTATCATTTTAACTTTTGCTTCTTCCTTTACCTTTCTTCTTTCTCTTATTGTTTCTAATTTTAATTCAGAAGAAATACCATCAAAAACATAAATTGGTTTAATATTATGCTCTAAAAAGTTAATTGTTCTATAAAAAAGACCCGAAAGATGTGATGTCACATTTCCTTGAAAATCTTTTAAAGATGTTCCATCTCTCTGCCTTATTATCGCCAAAAATTGATATATAGTGTTAAAAGCATCAATAGCTATACTCTTTTTAAAAAGATTTTCAAATGTGATTGTTCGTTTAACTTCATTCACTAATTCATTTATTTTAACGCCCATATATGTATTCTTACCTTTTTATTCAACTTCATATATATTTATGATACAACTTATATAATTTCCACCTTATTATTTTTTAGGGCGTCTTCTTAATTTTAATCCACAAATTTCGCAAATTTTATTTAAATCTTCAACTTTATGAATAATTTTACAATAAGGACAATAAACTTCCCAGGCTATCCTGGATTCAATCCCATCTTTATATAATGGGGAAAAAGGAATCTTTAACTCAGAGCATACATTTTCAATAGAATAATCATTAGAATACATCTTCACTCTTTTATTAGATTTTTCAATTAATTCTAAAGTTAATGCTATTAATTCGTTATCGGCATCTGATAAAGCCTTGAAATCTCCTGTTTTTTTTGATATGTTTTTTATCTTTTCTATATATGTATTTTCAGGAAATTTTATCTTTAATTTATTGGTCTCAATCGCGGCATTTATTCTATTTAAAATATTTCTATTTTTCTCTATATATCTACGGTCGTTTACTTCCTCAATTATAGAAGGTGTAGTATAAATAACTCCTTCAAATAAATTAAAATCAATTCCAGTTAGAAAAATATTAGTATCAAAAATATAAATTGTAACTTTTTTTTTCATATCACTATACTTCGGCGATGTAATATAAGAAATAAATTTATAAATTTTCTACTTTAATATTAAACTTCAGGAGAATCATTAATAGGTACTCTTCTTACTGTACCAATGATTTTCTTTCTTAAACGAGTGTAATAACTTCCCCTAAACCGAATAAATTTATTTTGAGCTTTTGCTTTACGAATTTTAATTTTAGTATTAGGCGCAATTCTCTTAATGATTTGCTGTCCGTCTATAACAATTTTAGCATCTAATCTAGGTCTTAAAAGCTGAATCTCAATTTCAGAATCAACAGGTACTATTATTGGTTTTAAACCAGCTCTTGCAAAACTATTTAGAGGAGTGATTTGCATAGATTCCATATTTGGATTTATAATTGCGCCACCTGCACTTAAATTATATGCTGTAGATCCTGTAGGAGTTGAAACAATTATTCCATCTAAATAACTACGATTCAGAAAAATGCCATCAATTCTAATAGATATCTGTAAAACTTTCGAACTCTTAGAAGACACAATTAAGACTTCATTTAATGCATTGCTTAACTTAATTTCTCCAGAATTTTTCACAATATAAGCTGTTAATTTGGAACATACTTCTAATTTATATTCACCATTTATAACCTTGGGTAAATCTCTGAAAATCGTTCTTCCGTTAGATTCATCTAAGAAACCTATAGATCCAACATTTACTCCCAAAATAGGAGGAGGATTTTGTTGAGATAAACCATTAGCAACTCTTAAAATTGAACCATCTCCTCCAACTATAACTATGAATTTTATGTTCTCAGCTGTCATTTCACCTAAATCCATACCATTATGTAGAAAAATCTTTGGAGCAATTCTTGTTTCTAAATAGACTACTTCTCCTTTTTGAACTAAGAACTCAAATATTCTCCTAGTTAATTTAATAGCTCTTTCAGAATCCAGCCTACAAGCTAAAGCAATTGGTTTTTTCTCCATAGACCTAGGATTTTCTTTTCAAATACTCCAAAAAAATGATGGATAATTGAATTATTGTTTAGTTTGGATAACCTAATCAACTGATAAAAACTCTATTGATAAGGGTTTTTCCTGCTAGCCCCCAGTACTCTACTTGAGCAGTTGAGATTTTATTAGGATCTGTTTGAAGATCTTTTAACTTATTCTTTAAATTCTCATCTTGAGGCCAATCAACATCAATCGATTCATATGACTCTAAATCCATAATATTAATTGAATTTTCCTCAATATAATTAATTTGAGCAGTACCCTTAGTGATCTCGGGAACTTCAACCATATGACCACTCGGGATGGTTAAAGAGCGTTTATTATTGTCAAATATACCTACACAAACAACTCTAACTTTAGCATGACCGTGTTTCCCTGACTTACTTCTTTCTGTTGACTTGATAATGCAGGGTTCTTCCTCCACCATTATATATTGCCCCGTTTTTAATTTTTGTATCTCTGTTCTTCTAATAGACATTTTCTAATACACCTTAGTTTGTTTATTCTCATCCAAAATTTTTTAATTTTGACATTTCTTTTAATTTATAATATAATATATTTATTCAAAAAAAAATATTAGTTTTTAAAAACTAATTTAACTAGATTAAAAAAATGGTTTTAGAGAAATTAGGAAGATCACTAGATACAGCAATAAGAAAGATCAGACGGCTTCCAACAGTAGATAAAAACGCAATTGATGCTCTTATTCAAGATCTTCAAAGAAGTCTTCTAGGTTCAGATGTAAAGGTGGAGTTAGTCTTCCAAATGACTGAAAATATCAGAAAGGAAGCTATGAATACTAAACTCCAGAAGGCAAGACGAAGAGATTTTATAGTTAAATTAGTACACGATGAACTTATTAATCTTTTAGGTGGAATACCCGCTCCAATACGAATAAAACCGGGGAAAAAGAATATAATTTTACTTGTTGGTATCCAAGGCTCAGGAAAGACCACTACAATTGCAAAATTAGCGAAATATTATAAAAGCAAAGGTTATAACATCGCAGCATTAACAACTGATACATGGCGCCCTGGCGCTTACGAACAATTAGTACAATTATCAGAACAAGTAGGAATTAAATGTTATGGAAACCCTAAAGAAAAAAATGCTGTTAAAATAGCAATTCAAGAAGCAAAAAAAGCAATAAATGATGGAAATGACATTATAATTACTGATACTGCTGGTAGACATAAAGAAGAAAAAGAATTAATGAAAGAAATGGCTATTCTTGAGCAAAAATTAAAACCAAACGAAATTATTCTAGTAATTGACGGTACTTTAGGCCAACAAGCATATAATCAAGCAGAAGCATTTGCTCAGACGACTAATCTAGGATCAATTATTGTCACTAAATTAGATGGTACTGCTAAGGGTGGCGGTGCTTTATCAGCTTGCTCAGCAGCTAATGTAGGAATACGATTTATCGGTATTGGGGAAAAAATAGATGATTTTGAAGAATTTGATTCGTCTAAATTTGTAGGCACCTTACTTGGAATACCAGATATAGAATCATTAGTTCAAAAAGTACAAGACGCTGAAGTTGATGTTGAACCAGAGATGGTCAAAAGGATGATGCATGGTAAATTTACACTTGATGATCTCTACCTCCAGTTGAAGAGTATAAAAAAAGTAGGAAAATTTAAACAGATTTTAGCGATGATGGGTGGTGGGAACATACCTGACGCCCTAAAAGAGGATGCCGAAGCAAATCTCGCAAAATGGGAGGTAGTATTAAGTTCTATGACACAAGAGGAGAAGAATGAACCAAAAATTATAAAAAAAACTAGGAAAAAAAGAATCGCAATTGGTTCTGGTGTGGAATATTCAGTGATAAATAAAATGCTCGATCAATATAATCAGATGAAAAAATTTATAAAAAGATTTCTTCAAATGCAGAAAAAAGGTAAAGGCATGCCTGGAATGCCTGGACTTCCTGGTGGAAAATCTGGTGCTGATTTTATGAAAAAACTAAGTAAACTTTAGAATATAGAATTTCCTAATAATACGTTTGATTAATTTGGTAAACTACTTACTGATTCTGGAAAAAATAATTGAGTACAATAAACAAATCATAGATAAAGGACTTACTCCTCAAAAGGTTTATGAACTATGTTCTTGTATTAGAGAGGTTTTTTGTTTATCTTATTCTATAAGAAAGAATAATTTTTTATATTTATATTTTCAAAAGGAACATGTTCTAGTCAAATTTGAAGGAAAAAAATTACGATATTTAGGTCCAGATGAAAGATCTCAAGCTTTGCTCTTAGAAAAAGCTTTAAATAAAGTAAAAAATGAGAATAAAGGTAAAAATGATATTTGGATAAAATCGACTCCTGGAATTTTTGTAAGAAAATTTTTTGACAATTCTTCTTTTATAGACTTCTATAGATCAATAGCATTAGGAAAAAGCATTCTATTAACAGATAATTCATTTATTTTTGATGAAAATGTAGAGGGATTAAATTTAAATAAAATAATTTTTGAAATTATAGAAAATGACTTCATTATTATTCCAATTTATACTATTACAACAAATAATTTCAGAATAATTGAATTAATCAAAGAAGTGAAAAATATAAAACTTTTATCCCTTTCAAAAATTAAGAAGGTAGAAAATAAAATTTTATATTTCAATTTTAGGAAAGATCAACAAAGAACTTTATAAAAATAAAAACAAGGATGATCTTAAAAAACGCAAAAATTTATTCTGAAGGTTTAATACATGAAGGGGCTTTACTTCTCAATGATGGGATTATAAGTAAAATTACACTTAATCCAAAAGAAAATGACTTTAAAAAATTAATTAAAAGAAATCAGGATAATAAAGAATTAGATTGTCAAAATAAATTAATTTTACCGGGAATAATTGACATTCATTCTCATTTACGAGATATTGGTCAAAGTGAAAAAGAAACTTTTTTAACGGGAACTCGAGCAGCTGCGTTTTCTGGAATTACAACTGTTTTTAACATGCCAAATACTAAACCCCCTGCAATTTCTTCTGAACAGGTAAAAACATGGATGGAAAAAGCAAGGAGCAATATTAATGTCAATGTAGGGTTTATATCAGGTGTTCCAAAAGGAATGGATTATAATGAAATTTTAAAAATTATTGAGTTAGGAGTTATAGGATTTAAAATATATCCACTTAATTCACTCAACGAGATTGATTGGACTGATGTATTAAATATTCAAAAACTACTTCATATATCATGTAAATTTCAAATTCCAATATTTATCCATCCTGATTGGCCACTCTCTGAAGTTGAAAAGGCGGATCTTTATCAAGAATTTATACTCGAAAGATATGCTTTTTTAAAATTTCATAACCGAGTGTTTCCTGTCCAAATGGAAGCTAAATATGTGAATTTCATTCTTGAAAATTGTTACAAAATAATTATTGATAATAATCTTGATCCTGAAAATTATCCAATTATTCATTTCTGCCATATAAGCTGTAAAGAAAGTTATTCACTCATACAAAAAGCTCTACAAATGTATACCAAATTACAAATTACTTTTGAAGTAACACCACACCACTTACTTTTATCTAATGAAATTCAATTGGGTAATCCTAATACTGGTAAAGTTTTACCTCCTTTACGGGATAAAGAACACTCATTATATTTATTTGAAGAATTAAACCAAGGAAATGTAAATCTTATAGGAACAGACCACGCTCCACATACTAAAGAAGAAAAACAAGAAGAATTAAGTGCGTTATCGGGATTTCCAGGTTTTGAAACATATCCTTTAGTGATTCTT
The DNA here is from genome assembly GCA_036478875.1 of Promethearchaeia archaeon. Classification (GTDB taxonomy): domain Archaea; phylum Asgardarchaeota; class Lokiarchaeia; order Sigyniarchaeales; family SOKP01; genus Loki-b32. Next base: position 17,354 of record JAZGEW010000008.1, read on the forward strand.
GACAAAGTTTTTCGGTTCCACCTTTCATTTGAGAATTTCGTCAAAGCCTCTTCAGAATATCCAGCTTTAATTTTTAAATTAAAAAATAAAGGTTTTATTAAAGAAGGCTATGATGCTGATTTACTTATTGTTGATAAAGTTCCAGATTATAAGATAAATCCTTTGAATTTTAAATCTAAAGCTAAATTTTCTCCTTTTGAGGAATATATCACGTCCGTCCAAATCTGGAAAGTATTTTTAAGAGGAATTGAAGTTAATAATGAAAAATCTGTTCCAAATGGAAAAATTATTAAAAGAATGCTATAAAATATAAATGTTTGAACGGCATAAATATACATAAATTATGTGATTTTTGGAATACTAAAATGTCTGATGAACATAAATTTAGCTTAGAAGAAGGTACAATTTTAATTAGATTTGCTAGGGATAATATCGAATTTTTTTTAAAAAATAATCGAAAGATTCCTATTCCAGATCAAATTAAAGAAAAATTTGCAGATAAATATGGTGCTTTTGTAACCTTAAACGAATTTAACGTTAATGGTAACCCACTGAGAGGGTGTATTGGTTATATTGAACCTACTTATTCCTTATATGATGTTATTCATAGAGTATCAATAAGTTCTGCATTTGAAGATCCACGATTTCCTTCTGTAACTTTAGAAGAAATAGATAATATAGTTATTGAATTGTCAATTTTAACACCACCAAAATTGTTAGAAGTAAGTGATCCAAAAGAATATCTAAATAAAATTGTTATTGGTAGAGATGGACTTATTGCAGAGCGAGGAATGCGACGTGGATTGCTTTTACCGCAAGTACCCATAGAACATAATAGAAATTGGGATGTAGAAACATTTCTTTCTCACACTTGTTCAAAAGCGTGGTTAGATAGCAATGCTTGGAGAGAAGAAAATACAAAGATATACTCTTTTCAAGCTATTCTTTTTGAAGAGGAAAGACCACGAGGGGAAGTGGTTAAAAAGTATCTTAAATAAAAAATTTAGTTCTTATTTTAGTGAATTAGGCAAATATTTGGATTGATTTGTAAAAATAGAAGAAAATCTATTTAAAATGAAATGGATAATTATTTTATAATTAAATAAAATCATACGCTGTTAAATTCCCCAATGCCTAATTCTGAAAATTATATTTTAATAATCGATATTTCATCAAAAAAAATCAAAATAGGTTTAGTCTCGGATAATCTACAATTAGATTCCTCCTTTAGCTTAGATTTAAGAATTATCGATGAAGATATTGACGGATTTGCAAAACGCTTTGACATGAACGATGTATGGAACAAGGTAAAGAAAGGTATTTATGATCTATTAAAAAAAAAAAATAAAACCAACAACCTTAATATTTTAGGAATTTCTTCTTGTGCTCAAAGAATAGCAGTAGTTTTTTTAGATAAGCAAGGAGAAGTAATATATGGCGGTCCAAATACAGATGTACGGGGCATCGATAGTGTTTATTTGATTGAAGATGAATTTTCAGAAGAAGAATTATTTAAAATCACTGGCCATAGTCCATCTATTTTATTCTGTTTGGCGCGTCTTTTATGGTTTCAGGAAGAAGAGGTGGATTTATATAATAAAATTGATAAAGTACTAATGCTTGATGATTGGGTTGTGAACAAACTAACAGGTGAATTTTGTACAGATTTGACGTCTGCTGGAGAATCTCAGTTACTCAATATTAAGAGAGGAGAATGGAGTCTGGAAATCATCGAGGCTTTTAATTTCAACCCTGATTTATTTCCCGAAATTATAGATTCAGGAACTATTGTGGGAGAATTAACACCCGAATTAGTTACATATTTCAACCTTAAACAAAAATCTATTCCTGTGGTAAAATCTGGTGGAGATACACAGGCATCATTATTAGGAATGGGAGTTATAGAAAATGGAAATATTGGAATCAGTTTGGGTACTACTGCTCCTGTTCATTTAGTTGTGGATAAACCTATTTTAGACTCAAATTGTAATTTTTGGACAACATTTCACACACTAAAAGGAAAATGGTTAATTGAAGGTCATTCTGGAAATACAGGAGTAGTTTATGATTGGTTAAAAGAATATATTTTATTTAATGAGAAAAGTGATAAAGACATGCTTATTGAAGATTTTATAAAGGAAGTTAAACCGGGGTCAAATTCAACTTATGCATTTTTAGGGCCAGAACTTATGAATTTTAAAGAGCAAACTTCTCTCAAGAGAGGTGTATTCATCTTTCCACAACCAACACCAATAATAGAGACAGTTTCAAATATGAGAAATTTCGTTCGAAGTGTAATTGAAAATATCTGTTTTGGAATTAATGAAAACTTCATTGAACTTAAAAAATTCTCCCCCTTTGATATTAAAGCTTTTTGTGCAGGCGGGATGGCCAAATCCCGTGAATTTTGCAAAATTTTAACAAATATTCTTGATCAAAAATTATATATACCACAATTCAAAGATTCAGCTTTTATTGGATGTGCAATGAATACATTAAAAGCTTTAAATTTATATCGAAATTATAAGCAGATAATTAATGATTTAATAGAATTTGAACAATTTCAAACTGATACTTATATTTCAAATGAATATATAAAAATATTCAAAGAGTGGAAAAATTTAAAGAAACAAGTAAATAAACTATAAAAATTTATATAGCTATTCAGTCAACTTCTGCTCTTTATAAGAGATATTATATTGGTTCCTTCTTTCCAATACCGCTCAAATAATTCTCTTAACGATTGAATAAATAATTCATTATCATCGAATAGACTTTCACTATAATCTACTTTTCCTTCTTTACTCAAAAAAAATATTCCTCCTTTATCAGTAACTAAGAGAGAGAAATTAATTTTTTTTAAAACTCGAATATTCTCCGAAATATTTATCTTTTGATAAAAAGCATGCCGATCTTGTAGTTTCTCATATCCCTTTGACTTTAGCACATTTTTATCTACAAGGGCTCTTATATTAATTGACAAATTATTAATTTTCCTTTCAACAAGAGGTAGAATTGAATCTTGAAATTGATCTGAGATAGCTAAAATATACTTTTTTGAATTCTTAATTAAATCTGACCATAATTCAATATTTTGCATTGTTCCACTAGTTAATCTCATAGATTTTAAATTTCCTAACTTTAAGATGAAAGATAGTGGGAAATCGTTGATATTATGATTATTAAAATAATTTTCATATTTTAATGACGCTTCAAAAATGTCTAATATCCCTAAGAACATTTTTCCAATGTTGGTAATTGAATATTTATTATCCAAAGTTTTTTTAACTAAATTTTTTTCTATCAACCTCTTTAGATGGCGAGAAATTTCTGATCCTCTAATATCTAATTCTTTTTCAAGTTGACTATGTCTCTTTTTTCCCTTGTATAAGCTTTTAAAAACCTCAAATCGTCCTTCATTTGAAAACTCAAAAAAAAAATCATTAATTCTCAAGATTAAATTTATTTCATTGCCAGTTTTTTAACTCTTATTTAAATTATATATTAGGATAGTAATTTAATTCAATTTAAAATTGTTTTTATCATTCAAAATTCTTTT
>JAZGEW010000009.1:0-8168 GCA_036478875.1 Promethearchaeia archaeon
TAATTTTATTAACTTATTTAAATCTGTGGGAGTGTTAATTTCAATATTTAATTTATTTTTTACAATCTCTTTAAAATTAGAATTTTTTAATAATAAGTTAAAGTTTGTAAAATAACTTTCAATTTCATCATCTTTAAATCTAATTGTGTCAAAAATCGGCTCATTCCATAACTTCCATAGATTATCATTATCGATTTTAGGATTTTGTTGCTTGAATTTTCTATATTCTAGACGGATGATCTTATTCAATAAGTCATTTGATGCGAACTTTATTTCATTCTTCTCTTTCTTCATATCAATTAAAATAATGAGCTCTCCTATATTTTAATTTTTCACTATAATTTTTAAAGTTAAGAGAATGGTAGTAAAACGAAAATTCAATTTTTACGTGTTCCCCATTTAAAATAAAAATTTAACACCTTTCTAGAAAAATAAATTCTTTATTCCCATTTTAACTTACGATAATAGTGTCTAATTACGATTTATCTGATATTCTTCATTATTCTGGGATTAATAATGTATTTATTTTTTGTTTTTGGTTAGAAGTAAATAAATTAGTCTAAGAAAATTTTAAGTTCAAAACAGCTTTCTGGAGTTTAAAGATTGTCAATATTTGAAAAATTAGAATAGAGAGCATTAACTATATAAATTGGTCCTTCCCCCTAATACTTCATCTACAACTCGTTTGCTCGCTTGAAAAGGATTTTTTATCTTCTTATTTGGAAGTTCTAAAGGGGATGTAAAGATGTGTTCTTTTTCTATTAAAAGATTATATGCGTGATATAAGAGGAACTCAAGATTGATAACATCTTCGTTATTATAGGCTAATAATGTCTCGAGATATTCTTTTTTCTTGGTTTTCTTAAATTTATTCCACAAGAGCACCGCAGAATAGCCATCTAAGTCTTCAAGACCTCCACGCGAGATTCCAAACCTTTTCTCAATTCTTTTTAATCCTCCTTTAATCTTTAATCTCCTGAGTAAGAAGCACACATCAAAATGGATCTGATTAAAATCGATTCTCATTTCTTGCTTGATAAATGGAATATCGAAAACCTTGCCAAAAAAAGTTGTTATTGCAGGAAATTTTGAAATAAACGTGGGAAAATCATCTAAATTATCACCTCTGACGAAATCGTGAACTCTTGTTCTATCATAAACAGCAATAGTCGTGATATGACTATATTTAGCACTTAGACCCGTCGTTTCAATATCAAGGTAGGCGATTCGGTCAATAAAGTTTGGAACCATCTTCCAATGTTGTGTTTTTGGTATGAGACTTGTTAATTGGGAAACATCGAGAATTTTTAGTGCGTCTATGGCTGAATTGACGCCATTCCATAAGGCATGCCATTTTTGTTTTGGAAATAATTCAGGACACTGCTTTTTTATCACGTCATTCCAGCAGTTTATTCCTAATTCTTTGAGGGTTGTTTCTGTTTTTAAACCAATCCCTTTTACAAACGTAAATGAGTTAAATAGCGGACAATCAACTTCAGGGAACATAACGCCATCTGTTATCTTAATTTCTTTCATATTATTAGCTTGAGATTCAATTCATTTTCAAAAATTTAAAACAAGGATCCCAATTAAATTAAAAATAAATTAACACCAATATTACACCAAGTTGTTTTTTAATATTAAGTCTTATTTTCTGTTTTTGGTAAGAAGTGAATAAATTAGAATCTTAAGTAAAAGTTAAAAATAATCATATCATCTGAGTTAGTAATACCTATTGATCCAAGGGTGACTCATTAACATAAACAACAGAAGGTTTACAAATTATTTTAATTAACCAAAAAAAAGCTGAAAAAACTCTACGAAAGATAATAATAATTTGTCCTAATTGTTTCGAATTATTATTTCTTATTAAATTTCTAATAACATCTAAGGAGAACTTTTATTTCTTACATGAGAACGATATAGAGACTATTAAAGATAGTCTCAGAAATGTGTCATGCTGCTATGGTTATCAAACGAAATTCCTCTAACCATTAACGGATCTGAACTTAATCCTGTTTCAATCGAATTAATATAGTTCATGCCATATCCTAAAGCTTCTTTTATCTTATTGAAATGTGATTTTTCACCAAATATACTAAAATATCGTATATTAAATTTCTCTATTTAGAATTAGATTTATAAGATGAAGAAATATTTCTTACAGAAATGTAAAATCTTTAATATTAGAAATTATACATATATAGTGTAGAAAGGGAAATTTTATCAAAGATAATTTGAGCTCACATTGGATTTCGCCCTCTATTAAACTTATTAAGTTTAATTTCTCCCTTCTTTTATTATTGTTGCTCAAATTTCTTTTCCCTCCTCTTTCTTTTATTTAATATATAATCTAATTTTTTTATAAAAATAGAATTCTAACTATATTTTTCACTTAATTGAATTTTAACGCTTTGTTAATAACCTTAATAGCTTTTTTATATCTTGACATATCATAGTATAAAAAACCAAGTGTATACGACTTAGAACCAAAAAAGTGTTGTAAAATTTATAAGAAACAATGGTTTAAAAATTTAAAAAAGTTTTTAAATACTGAAGATCCTTTCTGCTATTATTATATTGCATATTGGAATAATAACAGATTACAAAATATTGGTGTTGAATTCCATGTGGAACCCCCAAAAAGTTTTAACTCATCACAGGAATTTACTGAAATTTTAGATAAATCTTTTAAGGAAATTAAACCAGAGGAATTTAAATATAAAAATAGAAAAATTAAGATTTAAATTTTGAATTTTCTCGTTTGCTATTTTTGATAAAATATTCATTGAGTTTATATACTTGAAATAATTTTTTAAAATTAAAATCCTTGACTGAGATGTAAAATTAATTTTATTATGAAGTATCCAGAAACAATTGAGGTAAACAGATTAGAAAAAAATGCAAATTTAGTATTGACACCTTTCGAGTTTTATAGATTTATAAAAATAGAAGGTTTTAAAACAGTATTTTTCAAAAGTAACGAATTATTTGTGTTTAAAGATGGGCTATATATTGGAACACTTACATTTAATAAATGCAGAAACTATGAGGAACTCGCATTAAGAATTGAATCGCTGTTAGATAAAGGATTTAAAAAACCAAATGAAATTTTTGAAGCATATCTTTTTGACTTGGAAAATTATAACTTATATTCAGAATTTAAGGAAAGTAGTTTTAAACAATCAGTTTCTTCTTCAGGAGATTTAAGACATATAAACCAAGCTAGTTTTTCCCGTGATTATAAACTTTTTTTAGAGGCGAAACAGTTTGGAAGTACTGAAAAAAGGATTTTTAATGAAGCAAAAAGTATAGGGATACCTACATTTAGAGAATATGAAGCTTTTCTTAAAAGTGATTTTTATTTTAAAGTTTCTCCGCGAACTCAGAGAAATATTGAAGAGAATAAGAAAAGATATAAAGAATTTGCAGAAGCATCAAAAGGGGGGTTTACTAACAGAGATCTCTATATTTTAGCTAAAAATGAAGGCTTTAATATTAAAGAAATTTATGAAAAATTCTTAAAAAGTGGGTGTAAAACTAAACAAGAGTACGAAAGGTATTTACTATACATTGAAGATTTGCCAGAATTCCTTAAACCGATGGGTGAAGATATATTACATACCTTAAGAGAAGCAGATGGATTTTATACTAGTAGAAAATACGGAGAATTTTATAAAAAAAGGTATTTAATAATAGAAAACATTTCTAAAAGAGTTTGCGAAGAAATTCTTCAGAAAAATCCTAAAAATATAATAATAGATAAAATTTTTGAAGAATTAGAACAAATTACTGATAGTAAGATAGTAGATAAAAATGAAATGAAAAATTATAGAGATTTGAGAAATAATGCAACCCATGAGTTAAAAAATCTAGTCACTAAAGATATTGCAGATTCTTCACGCATTTTCTTTGATGATTTATATTCCAACCTAAAAGACGCACTTCAGAAATTTTAAATTATTAAAAATAAGAATTTTCAAGCATATTTAGAGAAAAAAATGAATTTAAAAATTGAAAAAATTGAAATTTTTCATTTCTTTAGTTATGTGAGAGCAAAATTTTCTAATCTCAATAATTATAATGTATTAATTGGAAAAAATAATTCTGGTAAATCTAACTTATTTAAAATCTTTAGAATGTTAAAGGAAAATTACCAAAATGGGACTTTTTCATCAATAAATATCTATGAAAATAATGAAGAAGTTGAAGCTTCAATTATTTTGGGTTTTAAAATATCAAAAACTATTAGAGAGGAATTACTCCAAAAATTATATCTTGGTAAATACTTACATAATGCTTTTCTTTCTTCAGAAAGTTTAGAAGGATATCTTAAAAGAAATGAATGGAATAAAAAAAAAAAAGCAATTCAATGGTTAATTGATCAAGGTTGTTATTCAAAAATTTATGTAGAAATTAAACACAGTAAAATAATTAAAAATATCTATATTAGTCAAATTTCAATAAAGCATGAAAAAATAGGAACACAAATCTTATTAAAAGCAAATCTGGCTGATAAAGCAAATCAAACCATAATTCCTGATATTAAAAAACTTATTGTTAAAGGTAAAACTATTCAAAATTTTTTTACTGATTCTCCAAATAGTAATATTGGCAGTGTTTCTTCAAATTTAAAGAGTTTTTATGGTAATCTTCACATTTTTTCTAATGATCCTGTTTTATCAACATTATTAACTTTATTAAAAAATAATTTTTTCGATATAATTTTATTAATTCCTGATAAGAGAAAATTCAATAAGGATTCTGATAAAAAAAACATAGTTAATACAAAATTAGAACCCAATGGTGAAAATCTTGCTAAATTCATTCATATGAAAAAAGTTTTAAATCAAGATCAGTGGCTTTCAGAATTTAATAAGGAACTGCATGAATACCTTCCCGATATTATAACAGTAGAGCAAATGGTTAACCAATTAGACAGAACATACCTTATATTTAAAGAAAAAGAAATAAATGTTGATTTACTAATAGAAAATGAGGGTGCAGGTATTTTGAATATTATCCATTTTCTTGTGTATATAAAGGAGTTAAAAGAAAATAAGATTCTCTTTATTGAAGAACCAGAATTACACCTTCATCCTGGCTTAGAGACTAAATTAAGAGACAAATTTATAAACATATCAGATAAAATACAGATTTTTATCACAACTCATTCTCGTGAATTTTTACCTGAAAATGATGACAAAAGTTCAGTATATTTACTAAAAAAAGAACATTACCAATCAATAGTTAATCTAATACCTGAAGAGAGATATGAGGAGATTTATAGAAATCTTGATATAGATATTGATAAATATAGACTTCAAAAATCACTTATGTATAACGAAGAATTTTGGATTAAATTTATCCGAAAATCAATGGAAGATAAAAGAGTAGAACAGGAATTATGGGATTTTAAACAAACAATTGATTTTTGGAAAATTAAAGATAATCTAGAATTGACCAAGAGTAAAATAAAGTTTTGTCAAGATATCGCTTGTTTTGCCAATAACCAGGGTGGTGTATTGATTATTGGTATTACAAATAATTACCCGAGAAAAATAATTGGTTTAGAATATGAGTCATTAGAAAATAGAATCAGAGATCTACATGTTCTTATCAGAGATAGAACCAACTATCATGAAGATTTCGTAGAAATTCAACAAATTAAAATAAAAGATGAAAATAATAAAGAAAAAATTTGTTTGGTTATTGCTATTGCTCAAACATTGCAAACTGTTGGTGTCGAACAATTTGATGGGAGTATTATTTATAAAAAGAGAATTGGGCCAAGTTGTGAAACTGTAAATCCAAATGAAATAAGAAAAAATAAACAATTATTATATAGCACTAACTCAGAATATTTATTATATTTAAAATCCTTCACAGAAAACAATCAATTAGTAGAGAAAAAATAATATGATAGGAAAAGACATAAAAAGTCTTTCCAAATTTATAGAAAATATACCTGAAGATGAAGATTTTAGATTATTTTATTAAATTTTTTTTAATTTCAGGATAAAATTCATAGAAAAAAATAATAATTAAATTTCGAATTTTGTCGCTCATAAAATCAATAATATAATATGAAATATAATATATTTAACTTTCATTAAAAATTATTTCCTACTTTTAACCGGGAGATAAGTTTGATTTCTAATCATTTATTAATCAAGAAAAAAAATGTTTATATAAAGAATTTAAGAGACAAGCCAGAAATGAAATCAATATTTACTAACAAATTGGCCTATTTTTTATTAAATCTTTTAAATCTTCTACAGATTCTTTTTAATATCTTGGGTAAATAAAATATAAACATTAGGAAACCATAAAATAAAAGAATAATAATTATTAATACTATTCCAATAGCAGAAAAGTAGAGAAACATAAAAATGACTGCTGAGATTAAAGTCATTATTCCCAAAAATAAAAAAAGACCCGCTGAATCTGATTCAGTTAATTTGTCTATCTTTTCATACCTATCTGCAAGACTTAATTTGGAACCCCAGTACAAGTATAGAGTGTTTACTTTTAGACTTCTATAAAGATATATAAATGTAGAGATTAAAAATAAAAAAAAACTAAAGACTAATAATGCAAGTGATAAAGAAATTACCTTTACAGCAGTATACAATATTATGATCTGTACATCTAATAAGTCTGGATATCCCACAGATATTAAAAAGATGAATGCCGTTAAGGATACAACCATAAATGTACTCGATAGGTTTCTATATATACCTGTGACATTTTTTACATATTGATAAAGATCATCAAAATCCTTTTTTAGATCATCCTGTTCATGATTTCGTTCATTCAAATTGCATTTCATTCTCTTATATTGATTTCATTCAAAAAGAATTATTGAATATTGAATTTTTATTATATTTTTATTTAAAATTTTAACTTATGGTATTTACTGTTAGTTTTTTAATTTTCATTACAATTATCATTAGATTTTTTTTATTTATACAAAGTTTTCTATGAAGAATTCTATATAAGGATTTATTGATAGACATTATCCACCTCTCAGAAACATTTAGATTGTTTTATTAAAATATTTTTTTCAATTTCAAGATAAAATTAATCGAAAAAAATTCAATTGAAATTTTAAATGATAATTAAAAACTTCTTAATTAAAACTACAATTAAAACCTATTGATTACAATGCTCGTTCACAAGTCTATGATTTTGTCCATTATTCACGCAACTCTCAATCCCAAGTTCGCATTCCTCTAAAATGTGCTTTTGTGAAACAATGCAGTATTGAAGCAAATCCTTATGAACATCAATGCCCATTATGGGTATGGCTTTATGCCAGCCTTCTCCCTTGATAATTCTTTTACACTTTTTCCTTTATCTTTTTTCAATTAATCTCACCTATAATTAGCATTCTTTCATTAAAAAGAAATCTAATGAAGAATTGGTTGTAGTAAAGCCTGATATATAGTATGTGAATTTTCCTTAATTCAAAAGTACCTCTTATTCATAATATTTAAGAACTCTCTCCCATCTAACGATATATTTAAATGCAATGCTTGAATACTATAAACTGATTGAAGAAGGTGAAATAATGAAGATACATAAGCAAATATTTCCAATTATCTTTTTATTATTTTTAGTATTAAATTTCTCTATTTCAACTTCTAACACAACTGCTTCTATTCATCCTATGCCAGACCAATTTATTGCTGAAATATTTCCAAATAGTACATTACCTTTACAGCTTTCTCATACTAATACCATTATCATCTTTAATGCTACCGATTTTCTAATAAAATTGGTATCCATTTTGATGCAAACTACACGATATACAATTTAGGAAACTCCACCCAAATACCTATAATTGTTCCCTTCTCTTTAGCTATAGATATCTCTAATCTTAATATTGAAGTGCATACAAATAATTCTCAAATTGCTTATAATTTATTTAGTTTTCCTATATGGAATGAAAATATGACAGAAATAGATATTTCTTTTATACCACGATCTATGAACTTCTATCCAACTACTTTCATAAAAAGCAATGTGACACTTCTCAAGAATAGCTCTTTGGTTATAAGATATCAAATTAGTGGTTCAATGAGTAATCCTTTAGATTCTAGAGATTTGTTTTATATTGCATATTACTTAGGAACTTCGCAAAAATGGATAGGAAATACTACAGG
>JAZGEW010000010.1:0-103196 GCA_036478875.1 Promethearchaeia archaeon
AACCCACAATCTTTTCGATAGAAGTCGGAGAAAACACAAATTATGTCGAGTTGAGCAAAGGATTATATTCTAGAACTAACTTTTTATGATCATACTCTTTTAAAAAGAAATTAAAAAAAAATTATTAGTTATTATTCTTGTTTCCGTAATTCTCTTCTAAGAATTTTTCCAACTACAGATTTTGGTAATTCTGGAACTATTTCACCGATTCTTGGATATTTTAAAGGCGAAATATTGTCTTTACACCAAGATAATAAATCTTCTTCAGTCACTTTACCTTTATAATCTGGCTTTAGTGAGACAAAAGCTTTAATTGTCTGACCTGTTTCTGGATCTGGAACACCAATAACTCCAACTTCGTTGACAGCTTCATTCATGTAAATGAGATCCTCTACTTCTCTAGGGAACACACCGTGCCCTTTATATTTAATCATATCGCGCTTTCGATCTTTGATGCGGAGATAACCATCCTTATCTATACACCCAATATCTGCTGTATAATACCAGGTAGTGCCTTTTGAATCCTTTCTTAACGCATATTCGGTATCTTTTTTCCGTCCTAAGTATCCTAACATCATCTGAGGTCCAGTACTGCATATTTCACCGATATATTGAAATTCATCGGGACCACAATTTTCACAACTCTCATTAGGACATTGAGGTAATAATTTTGTACCTTCCTCAGCATCGACTATTTTAACGAAAGTATCTGATAGTGGAAATCCAACTGTGTTTGTTTTTTGGCCCTCTTTTTTAAATGGATTTAGAGACACAACTGGAGAGAATTCTGACATTCCATAACCCTCAACAATACTTGTTCCGGTAATTTCTTCAAATTCCTTTTTAACTTCTTCAGGTAAAGCGCTAGCTGCTGAAATACAAGCTATAAGTGAATCTAATTTCCCTTTATACTTCTTAGAGTCAGGGTCTAAATTAATTTTTATATAAAGAGTGGGAACTCCTGGCATATATGTAGCTTTTTCTTTACTAATATAATTTAATATTTTGGATATTTTTTCTGGAGGTCGTGGTAATAAGATCATCTTCCATCCCTCTAATACAGAAACCGTCATTCCTATGTTACCAAAAGAATGAGCAAGAGGTACTACGAGCAACATTCCTCCTTTTCCCTTTAACTCATTCATTTTTGATAATTGTGTTGTAGCCCATATATCTGTCTGTAGAGCATTAACTACCATTGAATAGTGAGAAGTCATTACTCCTTTCGGAACTCCAGTAGTTCCTCCTGTATATATTAGCACTGAAATATCTTTTTTAAGATTTAAATCTACTTTAGGAACATCTATTGGAAGACCGTCTTTCAAAACTTCTTGAAATTTATGGAATATAATATCTCCTACTTTTTCAAGCCATTCTTTCATTCTAGGGACTTTCCCTAGAGCAGTTCCAAGTTTAGCTTTTAATGGAGGTAAATATTCTGCTGTTCCTGTTAGAATAATACTTTCAAGCGTAGGCATTTTACTTAATTCTTTACCAAGAAGATACTCTTCATATAAAAAATCTAGGATTAGTAGTATTTTAGCTTTTGAATCGTTGACTTGATGGACAATTTCAACAAATCGGTTAACAGGAAGTATTGGATTAGATACTGCTCCAATTCGAACAGCAGCCCAATGAGCAATAACATATTGGGGTACGTTTGGTAAATCGATGCATACTACATCTCCTTTTTTTACTCCTAATTTAGCCAGACTTGTAGCGAATTGATCAACTAATGTATCTAATTCTAAATAAGTCATTCGAAATCCTTCAAAATAGATTGCCTGTGAATCCGGATATTTTATAGCAGTTCTACTTAAAAGTTCTCCAAGAGGAACTTCATCATAATCAACGTGTCTAGGCACTTCTTTTGGCCATTTTTTATTGATTCCATAAAATTCTATTAGTTCTTCATCACTCATTTTCTTTCATATATGTTTTATTTGAAATATGCAATATTATTCATTTTGATATTATTTAAAATTTTAATAAAACCAGTACAAAGAAACCTAATTTTAGCAAATAATATTAAGAAATTGAACTTAAATTCTCATTTTGTATAAATTTTTGTCTGGAACATAACTCATCATAATTAAATCATCTCGGATATCCCAGCCTAAATGCCGATAAAACTCAACAACGTTTTTGTTATATTTTTCAATAAATAAATGTATTTTATGTACTCCGATTTTACGAAATTTCTCTATTAATTCATCCATTATCATTTTACCATATCCTTTCTTTTGGTAATCGGGATCTACAGCAAGATGATGAACATAACCTCTTCTCCCATCGAATCCTCCAATTACAACACCAATAACTTTATTATCTAATTTTCCTATTAAGAAAAGATTTGGATTTCGCTGAAGCACTCGTTCAAGTTCCTCTCTTGTATCTGAAGATCCTATATTTATTCCTGCTTTTCTCCAGAGCATAACAATTTCTTCATATAATTCAATAGTAAATTTTTCAATCTTCATTTGATTTAATAGTGAGAGGTTAATTATTGTTAATTTATCAAATTTAATTAATGATTTAAAACATTCTAAAGAATTTTTTGAGAAATTTGGTGAGGTTGTTAAAGACTATCAGAAAAAAATAATAATCAATGAACATTAGTTTTTTGAACAAATCATAGAATATACAAAATTTTAAAAAATTTGAATTAATTAGGGAATTTAATAAGAATTTATAATTTGAAATCTAAGAAGAAAACAAATATATTTCAAGATTTTAAGAATAAAGAAAATATAGAAATAGTGATAAAAGAATGATTGATGATAAACGTATAAAAAAAGATGATAAGAAAACTTTAACAAAAATAGAAGAAATGTGTGGACCACTTAAGAGGACAACCATGCTAGACCCTACAATGGTTGAAAATATTTTCAATTTTAATGAAGATGGTAATGTAATCATGCTTGGATTTAATCTCGTAGATTTGAAACTGGATGCGAATAAAGTGGCTCTTTTAGGAGAACTTGTTAATGAATTAACACCTTTAGAGGAATTAATTATATGGAGTAGTGAAGTTAACAATTTTCCACATTGGTTAAAAGATATTAAAAAAAATAACCTTAAAAGAATAAAAATTCAAAAGAGTCATCTAACTAGCATCCCTGAATGGCTGAAGGAATGCAATAACCTTGAACGGTTGAACTTAGCTGGTAATGAAATAATAAATTTACCTGACTGGTTACTTACCTTAAAAGATTTAGAGAAATTTGGTATCCGTGCTAATCCCATTGAATTTAACCAAGAAAATTTAAATATTTGTAAGGTCTTATATGATAAATCGGGTGGAAGCAAAATGATGGTCCATGGCCCTTCTGCAATCGAACTTTACCTTCTTCATAACGATATTCCTATAGAACATTTAAAGATATACAACGAAATGGAACAATCAAGGGCAAGTGAGGGTAATAATAATTATAGTAATATTAAAGTTAAGGAAGGACAAATTATTGAATGGATGGTTGTAAACAGAGGAGGAGAATTCATTTTGGAATCTTTACCTGAAAATTTCGGAATTCTTAAAAATCTACAAACACTAACTCTAAGAAACTCATCTATAGTATCATTACCTGAATCCATTGGAGAATTAGAGGAGCTTAAAGAGCTCAATTTATCTAAAAATCATTTATCATCCTTACCCGACTCTTTTGTGAACTTAACTTCGATTACAAAGTTAGATTTAAGTAATAATCAATTAACTGAGATTCCCACGCAATTATGGGCCCTGAAAGAACTGACAGATTTAAATCTAAGTAACAATCCCTTAAGCGATGAAGAACAAAATGTTATACAAAAAGTTCCAGATTTAATTAGAAAATATCTAAGAGTAAAAGCTACTATTGCAGTTTTTATTTCTCACGCAGTTATAGATTATGGGCCTTATCGTGTTGGAGATCTTGTAGATTTCTTAGAAAAACAAAAGGAAATATCACAAGTATATTTCTGCGAGGAAGATCTTGCAGGTAATATTGATGAATGGATGTTAGATGCTGTTCAAAAATGTCAGTTGATATTGTTTATTGGGACCAATAAATCTGTTTTTGATTCCGTGGATTGTGCCAATGAATTACAACTTGCGGATAAATTCTCTATTCCGGTTATTCCTCTAAAGGGTAAGGATGTAGATTGGCCAGATTTAGCTGAAAGAAACCTATCTCGGGAGTTAGGATTAGAATATGATATTGACAACTTTGACGATTTTTGTTCTGATGTATATAAATATGTTGAGAATTTCAAGCGCGAAATCAATTTAATGGAAAAGGAGGAACGGAGACAAGGCATTATAGACATCTATGAACGATTTCGGTTAATGTTAGATGAAACTCTAGGCGATATTAGACGAAAATTAGATGCATTAGGAGAAAGAATCACCCAACTTGAAAAAAAAAATTAACTGATTTCTACATAGAAATTTTTTTATTATTATTTTTAATTATATTGATCGATTGACTTATTTTAATTCTAAGGATAAGTTACTTATTTTTTTTCTAATCTCAGTTTTATCCTCAATGATTTTCTTAATGAAACTTGAAATTTCCTTTCTTTTATCATTATCAATGGGTATTGGCAAAACAATTTCCATAATACGATTCCCAATAGTTGCAATGGTCCCTTGAACAAAAGTAATTGCTTGAATTTGTTTTTGAACAACATCTAAATTAAAAAGATATAAAAGTAGGTAAGAATCAATATTTTCTTCATTCTTTAATGGCTTAATCTGGAAAATATGGCTCTGAATTATTATCTTTGTATCTAGTTCTGTGATATAAGCTGTTTTTCCAATTAAATTAGGACCCCCATCTTTAACCAATAGAATATCCCCAACTTCTATATTTTGCTTAATTTTATATTGATCGTAGACTTCATCACTTGTTTTTTTATATGAATTCAAATTTATTTCCCAATTATTCAATTCACTGGTTCGTATAAAGGGGATATCTCCTAAACCATATACACGGGAACCTATTTCATCTCCTCGGGGGAGATAACCACCTTTATTAGAATAGATGATATTTTTATCTAATAAATCTTTGATAGTTAGAAGTATGAACTCTTTATCACTTGCAAGCATCTTTAACGTTCTTTCTACGCCAGTATAATAAATTGGGATGAAAATGTTATTTTTAATTTGACTAAATTTTATTTTAAAAATTCTTTGCTCCTTTAAATAATTGAATTCTTCAGCTTCTTTTATTTTTAAATGTAAATCTATGAGATCATCATTAACTATTGGATTACCAACAGAATCTAATTTTTTACTTCCATCTTTATTCAGTTCATATAAAACTTTTCCATCTTTATCGTGTCCGACATTTTCTACAATAGCAAAATCAAATACATAATCTTCCGGAACATTATTTAATTTTTGAAAAAATAGAATACTAGTTTTATTACATGTATATGGTTGAAATGTATTCTGATCTAACGAAATTATACCTAAAATTTGGCCCTGAGAAGTTAAATATTCCCAAATATAGCGATCCGTAAGATTTCCAAATATTCCTTCGGGTAAAACAATTCCCAGTTTCCCTCCATTGTTGAGTAATTGGATGCATCTTTCAATAAATAAAACTTGAGGAGATTGTTGTTTTACTAATTTATTTTGCAGTACCCATTTATCGTTAATGTTTTTCCAAACATGTGCTAGTTTATAATATTTCAAAAGATCTTTATCA
The DNA here is from genome assembly GCA_036478875.1 of Promethearchaeia archaeon. Taxonomy (GTDB): domain Archaea; phylum Asgardarchaeota; class Lokiarchaeia; order Sigyniarchaeales; family SOKP01; genus Loki-b32. The sequence continues at coordinate 5,691 of JAZGEW010000010.1, forward strand.
GTTATAGGAATTTTAACACCAAATGGAGGATTAGTGAAAATATAATCAAAAACATTATTTTTAATCAATTCTTTTGATGGAGCCCTATAACTTTTTGGATCCAATGAATCTTCACAAAAGATATTGGAATGTCCCTTACTTAATATTTCTAAGTATAATTTACTGATTTTTGCTAAAAATAGATCTTTATCAATGCCAAATAAGTTCGATATCGATTTAATTCTTTCTGCTCTTGAATCTATTTTTGACCATAACATTTCTTTTGTTTCAAGAAGAAATCCACCATGACCACAAGCAGGATCTAAAATTTTTGAATTACTATCAGGATCTAAATAATTTACCATAAATTTTACTATGTTGGGTGGAGTAAAAAATTGTCCTCCTTCGTCTTTTAAGATCTTACTAACAAATATTTCGAAAGCATCACTAAAAATATCTTTAGATGATTGAAGAAGTGAAATTTCCTGTAATTCTTTAACAAATAAATAAACGAGTTCTTTTGTCAATGTAATTTGATCATTTTCGCCCATTACATTGTTGAATTTGTCTCGTACATTCTCATTGAAAAATTTTTCAATTCTTTTAAGGAGAAGGTTATCAGATTCTCCAACTCTTATACAAAATTCTACTTCTTCTTCAGGTTTTTTAGAAATTTCATCAACCAATTTACATAACAAGAGATTAACAATCTGTTTAGAACGCGCCCTAGTATCTGTATCTGTATATTTTAGTTTTCCATATAGATGCTGATTAATTGATGTAAAAACTTGTTTTAAGTTAGTTGCTTTCTTTAAATCCTTTTTCCTTATTATTTCGGATTTTTCCTCTAAAAAATCAGTAATATTAACTGGCATTTATTATTAACTAAAAGATTTTATGCTTTCTCTCAACTTTAACTTCTCAATAATTCATTTATAATAAATCAATTTATTATTGTTTTTTATTAATTGAAAATTAAAGTAATATATAATGGCTTCAAATAATTTACAATTTGGGGAATATATCGAATTCACTATAAAAAAACGATTTGGAGTTATAACTCTTAATAGAGTACATAGGTCGAATGCATTCGACATTAAACAATTTGAAAATTTAAAAAAAGCTGTGGAATATTGCCAGAAGGAAGATAAAATCAGGGGATTAATTTTAACAAATAAAGAATCTTCATTTAGCACGGGTGTGGATTTAGGTGCTATCGATGGAAGTAATCATGAAGCAGTAAAACACTTAGAAAAGACCGCAGCTGATATATGTAAATTATTATATAATGGAAAACCTGCAATTTGTGCAATTAATGGAAGAACTATGGGAGAGGGGGTTGTTTTTCTAATTTGTTGCGACTATCGAATTGCTACTAAAGAAAGTTTTTTTCAAATGCCAGAAATATTTTCTGGAATATTTACAGGCACCGGATGTTTAACTTTATTTTCAAGAATACTTGGAATTCCATATACAAAAATAATGTGTATGTTTGCTGAGAGAGTAGATACTCAAAAAGCACTAAAAATTGGTTTAATAGATCAAATTGTAAATAACAAAGAGGATTTGATGAAAAGTGCTTTAGATAAAGCGAAGTTTCTGTTCACAAAAAATCAAACAGTTTTAAATGCTATAAAATTATGCGCTAATCATTTATTTGATAAGAAATACCAGGAAGCCTATAAGATAGAAAAAGAAGCTTCTTCATGGTATGAATATACAAATAAAATTGAATTTATAGAAAATTTAAGAAAAAAATTTGAGTAATAATATAAGAGGAATAAAATGTCATCAGAGAATATGGATTTTGGAGATTTTATTGAGTTTTCAATAAAAAAAAAGTTTGGAATTATAAAGTTGAGTCGAATTCATAGAGGAAATGCAATTACAACTGAAATGGTAAAAAATCTTAAAAACGCTTTAGAATTTTGTCAAAATTCAGAAAAAATTAGAGGAATAATATTAACTGGAAATGGAAAATCTTTTACTACTGGAATGGATATTGATGAAATTGATGGTAGTGATCATGCTGCTGTAAAAGAATATGAAAAAACAGCAGCATCTGTCCAAGAATTGTTCTATTATGGAAAACCAGTCATCTGTGCTATTAATGGTAAAGCCATGGGGGACGGTGTTGCGTATGCTCTTTGTGCTGATTATAGAATAACTGTGAGAGGATCTTTTTTCATGATGCCCGAGATAAACCTCGGTGTTTTTCCAGGAACGGGTATTATTGTTTTAATGTCAAGAGTCATTGGAATCCCTTGGACAAAAAAAATACTAATGTTTGCTGAAAGAATCAGTGCTGAAAAAGCATTAGAAATTGGTTTAGTTGATCAGATTGTTGAAGATCAAGAGGAATTAATGAAAGTGGCATTGAATAAAGCAAAATTTCTATTTACTAAAAATCAAACAGTTTTGAATGCAATAAAGTTATGCAGCAATCACTTAGCTGATAAGTCTTACAAAGAAGCTTACGAATTAGAGAAAATTGCCTCAGCATGGTATGAACATAAAGATGGTGCCCAATTTCTAAAAAATTTTAGAGAGAAATTTGATTGGGACTCAAAATAATTTTTAATACATTTAAATTATTTATTATACAGTTTTTAGATCTTGACTTCTTGATTAGTAAGGTAAGCATCATTAATTCTCGAACAAATTAATTGAATATTTTGATATGTTCCGATATCAACCCTAATCATCTTTTTTCGCTAAATGACTTTAATATTATTATTTATTGAACTAAAAATATAGTATTTTATTTTGCATTTTAAGCAAAATATTTCAAATTGATATTAACTCCATTTTGGCTGTAATTTTAGTCAATTTATAGATATGGATTAAATCTGAAAATTATTATTATATAATGTAAAAAATAGTATTGAGATGTTTATCTTGACAAAAATACGAAATAAAAAAGTGATAATAGGTGTTTTAGGGATTATACTTATTTCTTCATTGATAATTGTCATGTCTTGGAACTTCTTCAGCTCAGATTCTGGAATCTCTTATATTAAACATTCAATTTCAGGACCTCCTGATGCTACGTATATTTCTTCTTCTGATATTGATCAAGATGGTGATATTGACCTCTTAGGAACCTCATATCACGATAATATTTTTTGTTGGTGGGAGAATTTAGGTAATGGGCAATTTACATATCATATTATTTCAAATACTTTTAGTGGTCCATATAATTTAGAGGCTGCGGATATGGATAATGATGGCGATACTGATCTTATTGGGGGATTAGTTGAATCTAATACGATTATTTTATTTGAAAATGATGGAAATCAGTCATTTACGGACCATATTCTTACAAATACTTTTGATCGAGTAGTTGGCATTTCACTCGGAGATATTGATAATGATAACGATACAGATATTATAGCTTGTGCGAGTGGAGATAATAAAATTAGCTGGTTTGAAAACCAAGACAATTTAACATTTATAGAAAGAATAGTTACGACATCTCTAGGACGAGCATGGGAAGCGTATCCTATAGATATGGATGATGATGGAGATATGGATTTGATTGCTGAAGGAACTACACCTGGTGAAATTAGTTGGTTTGAAAATGATGGAACACAGAATTTCCAAAAACATCTGGTTTATTATACAGCTGAAATGACTCATGGGGTTGTGGCTGCGGATTTCGATTTGGATGGAGATTTGGATATTGCAGGGTGTTCTATGACAGCTGATACTGTGGATTGGTGGGAATCAACGGGAAATTTTCAATATACCCATCATATCATTAACTCTAACTACGATGGGGCAAATTATGTCAATTGTGGAGATCTGGATCAAGATGGGGATATTGATCTTCTTGTCAGTGCTTCAGGATGTGATCAGCTAGCCTACTGGGAAAATTTAGGCGACAATGTTTTCAAAAAATACATAATAACAAGAAATTTTGATGGATGCCGTTTATCTCCTGTTGATATTGATAATGATCTTGATATTGATATTATCGCTGTGGGGCGTAATCCTGGAGAATTTGCCTGGTTTGAAAATATTTCTTGAAAAAAGTTAAGTCTAGTTCGATTTACCACATTTTATAGAAAAAATTCTATTAAAAAAACATTTTTCTACTCAAACTTCTTAATTCTATTTACTAAATCTAAATTAAAATTAAGGAAAATGAAGAATGTCTTGGGAAGAATATGATCAACATCCTCATACTATTTGTGGTGTAATCGAAAAATGGGCTAAAGACCGCCCTGATAAACATGCTTTTATAATTTATGATACGGGTAAAGAAGTTACTTATAAAGAATTCAATGAAGCTATAATCGCTATGGCATTTAAACTTTATAATATGGGATTTAGAAAAGGCGATATCATAGCAACATCATTACCTTTTTTATATGAACATATAATTCTTGGTTATGCATGTGCTAAACTTGGAGTTATGTGGACACCTATGGATTTAAGATTAAAGCCACCTGAAATAATGAAAAATTTGATATTGTTAAAAGGAAAATGTAAAATGTATTGTCATTTAGGAAAAACTTCAGTCGTCAATTTTGGTATGATAGGGGCTGCTGTAAAAAAGAATAATCCATGGTTAGAGTATGTAGTGCAATTTAGTACTCCTGACGACAGATATCGAAGTGGATTACTTCCAGCATATCAAATTGCTGAAGAGGCGAAAAATGAGATAATTGACGCTATGAAAAACCCTGAATCTATGAAAGGATTTATGGAGGAATGTGCCAAAGTAGGACAAGATGATTCTATTATTATTATTTTTACAACAGGCTCTACAGGTTGGCCAAAACCCGCAATGTTGACAAATAAAGGCATTACCTGTCAAAATATGTGTCTATCAAAAGGACTTCATGGTGAAGAAAATGATATAATGTTAGTAAATCTACCCCCTTCTCATGTAGGGGGTACTACAGAACAATTTATGACTCCCTTATTTATGGGAGGGACTTGTATAGTGCTACATATTTTTGATCCTGCTAAAACACTTGATGCTATTCAAAAATATAAAGTCACAATCATGGGGCAAATACCTGCATTATTCGTAATGGAATGGCGTTTACCAGATTATGACAAATATGATTTAAGTTCATTAAAATTTGCTATAGCGGCAGGACAACCTGTTGACAAACCATTTCTAGAAAAGTTATCGGATATGGCACCTAATTTTTTCACAGGGCTAGGTTTGACAGAAACTTCAGGATTCTGTTCATACACTCCAACTGATTTAACTTTTGACGAATTTATAGGAACATTAGGTTATGATTATCCAATTTATCCAATGTCGATACGAAAACCAATGAAAGAAGATGGAACTGCTGGAGATGAATTATCCTCAGGAGAAATTGGTGAAATTTGTTATAAAGGCCCTCAAACTTTTCTGGGATATTTTGGTAATGAAGAGGCTACTAATAAAACTCTTTCTACTGATGGCTATCTTTACACGGGAGATATGGGAAATATAGATGATAGAGGATTGCATCTTTCAGGTCGAAGAAAATTCTTATTAAAACCAAAAGGTTTCCAAGTCTTTCCGCCAGAAGTTGAAGCCTTTATTGCAGATTTACCGCAAGTAGAGTTTGTGGGAGTAATTGGAGCTAAACATGAAGTTTTTACAGAGGGTATTGTAGCGTATATAAAAACACGTGAAGAGCAAAATTTAACTGAAAACAAAGTTTTGGAACATTGTAAAGGTATGGCAGCTTATAAGAGACCTTCATTAGTAGTATTTCTTGATGAATTTCCATTAAATAGAGTTGCTAAGACAGATTATGTAGTTTTGAAGGAACGTGTAGATAATGATATCGAGGAAGCTCGAGCAAAAGGTGGATGGGATGCAAAATAGCTTATTTTTTGTAAAATTTTTATTTTAGTTTATAATCTTTTTTTGTCACGGCATATTGAAAAAAGAAATTTGAAATTGCATAACATTAAAATCTAAACTTAGTTTATAACACATAGTTATCTATAGATACCTTACCATAGATAAACTGCAATTAAGGAAAACAAAAGAATCTAACAATAAAATAGGAAAAATTAATTTAAACAGAGTAAAGGTGATAATTTTTGTCTAAAGGAGATGATTCAAAAGTTTTTATCGGAAAAAAAAGATCAATGAACTATGTAATGGCAGCCATGCTTGTTTTGAATGAACAACCAGTTACTCTATTAGCGCGAGGGCGATCAATTTCTCGAGCTGTCGATGTAGCTGAAATTGTAATCAACAAGTTTGTTTCTGGTTCGAGTTATGGAGAGATAAAAATCGATACAGAGATAATTACAAATACCGATGGCACTAATAGCAATGTCTCTTCAATAGAGATTGAAATTTTTCCACCAAAGAAGAAGTAAAAAAAGAAAACTCTAATAATATACAGGAGAAAATCAGGAGACTTTCTCGTAACTTTTTTTTTAATTTTTTTTAAACCTATAATTTTTGTTTTATAAATTTAATTTCATCAACATCAATTACAGCTTGATAACCAATTTTTTGATATATACTATTAGAGATAGGATTACTTAAATCTGTAAATAGGAAACAATAATCATTACCTTCTTCTAAAATAAATTTACTCAATTTTGCGACACATTCAGTTGCATATCCTTTTCTCCTTAATGGTGGTGGAGTGTAAACCAAATTGATCCCAGCTCCATTAAGAGTTTTGCCTGATTTCCTTGCCATCGAAACTGGCTCATTATTATCAAATAATAAATAAATTCTACTATTTCCTTCCTCTAATTCCTTTTTAATATTATTTCTACTTCGCTCTAATACTTCCTCGCTAATTTCGACTAATGCTTCCGTCAGCATCTCATTCGCCCATTTTAATACTAGTGATTGATAGATTTTTGTAGCAGCGGTAAATTTATAAGTACCTAAAGTGTCTTTTGAAACGTCTTCTAATTTATAAATTCTTTCGTTCCGTAATACTTGAAATTTTAAAGATTTTTTTTCACACCACAATTTAGCAAATTTATTAGCTGCTTCCTTAAAACTTAGAACACCAGGTAATTCTTTTTTTTGTTTTAAAAGTTCCTCTATTAATATTTCAATTGAAGTCATATCATCTGTATAAGAGATAATAAGATTATGTGGAGGTGTCATTAAGGTTATTAATTTTATCTCGTCATCTTCTAGCAATGCTAATAAAAGTGGCATTTCTTTTCCATATCTATGAATATTCTTTTTAAGATAATTGAGAATAGATAAAAGAAGACCATTTTCAACCTCTCGTTTTAACAAAAAAGGAAAGGATAAATCATAAAACTCATAAATATCTTCATAAAGCTGTGCTTTCATACCCTTTTATTATGATGAATAGGTTAAAAAATCCTTGGTTTAAGAGAAAGCGTATAGTTATTAAAGTGTACTTTTTAACGATTCTAATTGTTTTTGGAAATTCTCAATTTCCGACTTTTTAAGTTTATTTGTATTGACATTTCTAATAATACTTATGAAATTTTTAATTAAAGAATGTTGGAGTACCACACACTTCTGATTCAAAGTATTTACATCTAAAATTAACGCGGAATCTAATTGCTCTCCCATTCCTAATACATCTTTAAAAATCAATTCATTATCGTCTGTATATGATAAGATTAAAATATCTTCTGCTATCTGAGAACCATCGCTTTCATTTATTATTTTAAATTCACACATGATTACTTTTTCACTTCTGTAAAATTCATAAATTAACTTATTTTAAGTTTAACTTAATAAATACGGAGAGTTATAATTAATTTTTAATAAGCCCAAAGGATCGTCAAACTTAATCATGAATTAGGTAACTTTTATTTTAAATTTAGATTTTACTATATAAAATAATTAATTATTTTAAAAGTTCTAGCTAAAAATAAAAATAGAGGAAATTGAGTGAAATGGCACGTCCATATCAAAAAGCAAATATCCCGGGGCCTGAAATGGGTACTTCGGTCTCAGACCCGATGGTGATGGCAAATATACTTAAAACGCCTAAGAAGAGTGTTTTCGTTATTGGTGCTGAATCTTTAAATTGGGAGCTGGATGGCAAAAAAGTTGCGGACTCCTTAATAGAAATTGCAAATAAAATTGATTGTCATGTAGTTTCTACTGGACATGCATACAAGTATTTGAAAGATAAGATAGCAGATAATAAATTATATGATATGTCTCTGATAAATATTACAAATCGTTTATCTGATAAAGATTGGGCAGGTTTAGATGGAGAAGGACAATATTCAATGGCTATATTTGGTGGACACATAGTTTTCTACGTTTCTCAGACATTATCACGACTTAAAAACTTTACAAACTGGTTAAGAACAATTGATCTAGACAAATATTCTCATCCAAACGCTAGATTTAGTTTACCAAATCTAAGTGATGCAGAATGGAAAACATTTTTAGAAAATTTGATTGAAAAATTATAAAAATAAAGATTAAAAAATATGAGGAGAATGATGTTATGAGTTTTAGCGATATTCCTGTAGATGTTGGACCCGTATACGAAGGTGAACGTATTAGAGGTAATCAAATGTATGTAGAACTTGGTGGTCCAAAAATTGAAAAGCATTTTGAGCTCGTTCGTTGCAAACCTGAGAAAGAGATTGATGATGGAAAAATAATTCTTATCGGTCCCGATATAAAAGACATGGAAGTAGGATCAAGACATCCTATAGGAATTTTAGTTGAAGTAGCTGGTCCAGAATTAGAGGAAGACCTGGAAGCCGTTTTTGAGCGTAGAGTTCATGAATTTTGTAATTTTGTAAATGGAATAATGCATTTAAACCAAAGATATACTAATTGGATGCGAATTTCTAAAGCTGCTGTGGAAAAAGGATTTGATAACTTTCAAATGCTTGGAACTGTTTTAATTAGACTGTATAAAGCTGAACTTCCAATCATTAAAAAAGTGCAAGTTACATTCTATACAGATCCAGATAAAATTGGAGAACCTTATGATTTTGCCTTAGAGATATATAAAAAAAGAGATGAAAGAGCCCGTAGTATCAACGATGAGGATGTAGACATGTTTTATGGCTGTGTTCTTTGCCAGTCATTCGCACCAACTCATGCTTGTTGTATTACACCAAATCGTATGAGTTTATGTGGTTCTATTTCATGGTTTGACGCAAGAGCAGCAGCTAGAGTTGATCCAAAAGGACCTCTCTTTGAAGTACCTATGGGTGAGTGTTTCAATGAATTAGCAGGTGAGTTTGCGGGAGTTAATGAAATGATAAAAAAGCGTTCGCTTGGAGAAATCGATAGAATTTACCTTTACTCCGGAATGGAGTACCCTCACACTAGCTGTGGCTGCTTCGAAGCAATTGATTTCTTTATTCCCGAGACAGGGGCAGGTCATGGAATAATCGATCGAAATCACGATGGAGTTGCTATCAATGGGCTACCTTTTAGTGCGATGGCAAATCAGACGGGTGGAGGAAAACAGATGCCTGGTTTTAATGGTATAAGCATTCAATACATTATATCACCTAAATATCAAAAATATGATGGAATAAATTCAGGTTTGAAGAGTGGAATTCACACAATAGTGTGGATGGGTAAAACCGTTAAAGATCGAGTTTATGAATTCCTTCCTGAAGATCTAAGAGATAAAATTGCTACTGAAGAGGAAGTTGCGGATTTAAGCGATTTACCAGCATGGTTGGAAAAAATGGGTCATCCAATTGTAGAAACTGAAGAATACAAGGCTGCTGTAGCTGATGTAGAAGAGGAAGAAGAATATGAAGAAGAAGGAGCTATGGTCCCCATGGGAACTGTTGGAATGACTATCCCTGGAGTTGGTGGTGCTGGAGGGTTTAAAGTAATCCTTAAAAACTGTAAGATACATGCTGAATCGATAATAATCAAGAAGATTGAGCCTAAACGGAAGAAGAAATAAACCTAATTATTTTTAATATTTTATTTTATTATTTAAAATTCTAAATGAATTAATTTAATGATTTTAGATTTATGAAAAAAGCAACCTATAACTTCATAATATCATTTTAGATTAAAAAAAAAATCCTATAATACGATATTGGTGCGTATTTAATGTATATCGGTGTAGGGCGCCAATTGGAGTGAAAGATTTAACGATCGTTATTCTGATAAGTGAAATAACTAAATAGTGAAATTTGTTGGGAATTATTCTTCCAATATTTTCTTTTTTCGTAGATATAATTCTTCAGAAATTTCTCCTTTAGCAAATTGTATTTTTAAAATTTGTAGGGGATCTTGTGTACCTTCAGATTTGGTTTCCTCCTCCTCTTCCTCAAGTTGTCTAATCGATTCTTGTATAGCACTTTTAATTAAAGGTATCATTTGAAGATCCATTGATTCTTCATAGACATCTTTCTGGTTTTCAATCATTTTGCGCATCATCTTACCTGCAAGTCCTTTAGGTATAATAATTTCGATATTTTTATCGTAGAATACATCAATACTAGATGGATTCTCTATGAAACTTATCTTCATTTTAACTGATCCACCTTGTGCAGGAAAAAGCTGGAAGGTTGTTGAGACATTTTCTCTAGGACCAATATCCATTATTTGAAATTTGGTTCCTTTAATCCAGAACTCTTTTTTTGTAAATATATTTGTAAACTCATTAAAAAGTGTTGTTAAATCATGAGGAATTCCCTCAATGGTATAAATTATTTGTGCTAATTCGCTCATCATATTCGCCTTTTAATTAATTGTTATAATGATGTAATTTTCAAATTATAAAAATCTTATCTTAGTAAGCCAGATTTTCACTTAAATATTGTATTTTACTAAATAATTAGATCTTATGCTTTACTAATAATTTATAGAAATACCTGATTTCTTCGACTAAATTTTTCTTTAATATTTGTGTTGTACTATTATGACGGAACAACTCTGGAAATGAATATATTTAAATATTAAAAATTCGTCGTGTAATAGGAGTAATCTTATAAGAATATATTGTAATCGCGATTTGGTTTAATTTACTTCATAATTCACAATGTTAATTAGAGAAGCTGGTATACTCTTCCACGGAATTCCCATTATATTCACTAGTTATCATAGGGCTAGTAAGGAAAAAACAAACTTAGTTTGTTCAAGTGGACTACTAAGTGGGCTTCTTACTTTTGCCGAATGCTTAATGGAACCCGTAGAATATTTTGAAAGTGATAAATATTCGATAATTTTTAAAAAAGGAACAATAGTAGACTTCTTTAAAGATGTACAGGAAATTGTTGCTTACATAGTTTTGGATAAAGACTATAGACTTGAGAAATATTTAAATAAAACAATTCAACCATTATTAAAAAAATTGATAAAAAGATTCATTTCTCAGTTTACAGGCTGTAATTTTACCAAATCACTCCAATTTGAAAGGTTTAAAAGTACACTTAATAAGCTATTTGGGACAGGGACATTGACCTTTGAAGAGAGGGTTATTTCTTTACTTACTTAAATGTTAATCTTTTTCAAATAATTTGAAAAAGAAAAGTAGTTTGGAACTTTAAGATTGGAATTGTTGTTTTATTCTATTGAAAAGGGGTTTTATTATGTCTATACAATTCACATCTGACAAATTCCAATTTCCATTCGGATAGTAGGCAAGTATGATTGAATCAAATAATGTCCAATTTACATTATTGAACCCAATATCGTAGCCCACAACTTTAAATCCTTTTTTCAAAGCAAGAGACATTGAAGATATTCCATTTTTTGTAGTTGGAATTTTCCATAGGATTATTCTCCAATTCTTAAAAGTTTTTAATAAATTGTTAATAGATTTTTCTTTAATATAGCCAAATAGTTTCACATTTGCCATATAATAATCTTTAGAAACACCATACAATTCATATCCTTTATTCTTATTCTCTTTTTTAGGGATTAATATATCATCCTTCATTTTTCTAGTTTGACTTCTAATAAAATCATAAATATAGATAATATCTTCATTATCTAATAAAAAAACAGTATTATCCCTTTTTTTCCATAAGTTTCTAAAAATCATTGAATATAGTATGGCAGATTCTTCATGTTGGGGGGGACATGGGTTATTATCAGTAAATTCAAAATGTCTTTTATCTCCTAGGTTACTGTGACTTGGAATTATACTATAAGGTATTGCACCTGCATTCTGAGCAGCAGTTTGAACTTTAGGTAATGCAGCACGAACTTCAATATCAAGTCTTAAAACCTCTTTAAATTGAGGCATTTTTGTAACTGTGATAAGTCCTGCTGCAGCCAATTTTGATGTAATTCCATGACGCTGAAACTCTTTCTTCACGATTAAACAACCAGCATGGGCAATATATCTTTCTTTTTCAACTAAAGCGCAACCAGTAGTCACTTTATTTTCTATTAAATCACTTAAGACCCAAAATTTATTTGGGTTTGAGATATGTTTTTTTAAAAGTTCGATATCATAAACAATAGGATTAACATATTCATAATTATAGCTTTCTCTGAACATAGATGAGATATTTTTCGCATCTTTTGGTGTAGCAAACCTTAATCCATATTCCTGTCCAGTTTTAAATAGGAATTTTTGAAAATAAACATCTTCTTCTTGAAGATTCAATTTTTCTTTACTTAAGGTTGCCATCCTAATTCCCAAACCTAGATCAAAATGTAAGCAGTTATTTTATTATTTTCGAAGCAATATTTATATAATTTTCCATAAATTCACATGACAAAAATGAAAATAAGTCACAAAATAATATTTTTTAAGAAATAGCTGAATTACTAAATTCAAGAAAAAAAGGTAAATTATTCTTCTTTTAATTTAATTCCAATCCCATAATACATCATATATCCCCAGATTATTAATGAAGATGCTAATATACTAATTATGGATCTAACATCAGCATAAATTTCAGGATCTAAAAAATTATATAAACACAATAAATAAAAAAACACAGTTATTCCTAAAAAGCCTAATAAGTAATAAAACCACTTTCTTTTCAATGCTTTTGTTTCAAATCGGGAATAGATTTTAAAATTCGTATAATTTATTGGAATAAATGTAAAAATAGTTGCAATTGAAATAATATAGGCAAAAAAAATCGGACCCCATTTTGGAGCTCCACCAATTATTTTAACGCCTAAAAATGGTACATCAGGAGCATCAAATATTTCTCCTAATAATACTAATATTAGCATACCTGCGAAGAGCAAGATCCCATAAAATAAAATATACCTATTTTGTCTTTTTACAGAATAAATAAGAGTTGATTCTAGTATTATCATATTTACAATAAGAAGAAAGACTGCTCCAAAAAATATAAAGTAATTAGTTAAGAAATTAAGAATTAAAATTGTTATTCTATCGGTCATGGCCGCATATACCATATTTAAAATAAAACCAATTGATACACTAATATAAAATCCACTAGTAATAAGATTTAAACGTTGCTTTCTTCTTTTTAAAACTTTATAGGCAATTATTAAAAAATAAACTGCCAAAATTCCTAAAAAAGCATAAATCATTATAAGCCTTGGTATTTCAGCCTGATATAACGTTTTTTTATTTCACCAAGATTTATTTATTTAATTTTTTATGTTAGAATATTGTGTGTTCCTAAATAAATAACTATCTTATTGATACATTAAATAGACTTAATATTCATATGAAAAAACAACTCATTTTTAAAATAATTGAATCACTTGAATTTAGTTTCTCTATAACATCACAAAATTCAGAGTAAATTAAGGATTATATAAGGTATTAAAATAGATTTATTTTAAACTTAATTTTTTTAATCTAAGAGGAATCTCCCATTGTTTCATGAGTTTTACCACACAATGAGGTACAAAATCTTCCCATGGTTTACCTTTAATTATAGCTTTGCGAATATCACTTGAGCTTAATCCTTTATTCTCGAGTGTTACTTCCCATAAAACATGAATTTTCAATCCTAACGATTCAAAGAATTGTTTTTTTTGTTTACCCCAATCATCATAAATAGTTAGAAAGAAAACTCCATCCATTGGGACATAATATTTAATCAGTTCTGGAATATTGATAGGAAAAGGAACTATTGAAAATTCCGAAAATTGTAAACCTTGTTCTAGTAAAGCTGTTTCTACCATTATATAGCGTTCATAGTATGTTAGAGGATTTGTTATTGGTGTGCTCCTGTGGGGATTCGCCTCTGAGTCTCTTGTTAAAAAGGGATCTGGATTTGTGATACCTACTATGAGATTACTGCATAGCATTTTACCTGCCATGAGATACTTTATATGATCATTATGTAATATTTGGAATCTTCCATGAATCACACCAATGTCATATTTAGGTGCTTTACTGTCCATTTTATGATTATTTCGTATATTATAGTAAGTTGTATAATTTAAAAAAACATTATAATTTTATTTTTTATGTTAATACTTTTTTTCACTATTTTTTTAGACCTCCAGTACTTAAAAAGCTGGTTTTGATATAAGTATTATATTTACTTATAATTAACGAAAATTCTATTTTTAATGACAATTGAGAATTATTTTAAAACAAAATTAGGAGATTCTATTACTCCGAAATATACAACTCAAGATACAGTCAAATTCATTCATGCTAGTGATATACATCTCGGAGCTGCTCAATATCAAAATAAAGAGAGATCAAATGATTTTATCCACGCTTTTAAAGAAATACTAGAACTAGCAATTATCCATCATGTCGATTTTATATTACTAGGGGGTGATGTATTTACTTCCTTAGAAATGCTTCCAGGGTTATTGACTAAAATAGTTAGTATACTGAGTGCTTTCAAAGAATTTACAAACAATAATATTTTAATCATAGCAATAGAGGGAAATCATGATATCCGTAAATTTTCAAGAGGTGTTCGATTCGAACAACGAGGTCAGTCATGGTTAAAACTTTTAAATAGCTTAGAATTGATTATTCTCCTTGATACTGACTTAAATGCACCTTTAAAAGAAATGTTTAAACCTTATAATTTTGAAACAAAACGAGGAGGTAAAATCCAAATTAAAAATATAGTGGTTTACGGTACACATTATCTTGGTGAAAACCCAATTTCTCTTCTTTCTAAAATAAGAAAGGCGGTTGTTAAACATAAAGGGTTATTTAATATTCTTATGCAGCATTTTGGAATCGATGGTCAGATGGAAAACGTTCCTGGAGTCAAGTTAGATGATATTCAACCACTAAGACATCGAATAAATTATTTGGCTTTAGGTCATTTTCATAAACAATTTATACTTGAAGATTGGATTTATAATCCCGGATCTTCAGAAGCTGCATGTTCTATTGATAACTCATTTAAACGAGGTGTATTTTTAGCAGAAATATCAAAAAAATCTGAGAAATTTATAAAAAAAGTTATTATAATTCGTTTAACAAATCGAAAATATCTTTGGGAAACAGTTTATTTGAATTTTGAATTTAGAGATAAGAAGGATATTGAATTATTTATTATTGAAAGATTAGTAACATCATTAAAATATCTGAAGAGAGAAATTCATCCATCTAATCCTCAGATGCCAATATTATATTTGATCTTAAAAGGTAAAGAACCCTCTAAATCATGTAAAATTAAGGAAAAAGATTTAAGAAGTAAGATTTGTAACAATTTCCCAATTGTTGATGTTAAAATTTATCAAAAATTTTTCACATCGCTTAAAACTTTAGATAATTATATATTAGCATGAAAATTTTAAGATATCAGTAGATTTGATTACTATCATTTACTTTTTAATTCTTTTCTTGTTGATTTATATACTTGTTCTATAGCAAAACTTATAAAATTCATACATTTATTTTCCAACTTAGTTAATATATTATTAATTATCTGAACGAAGATTTTAAAATTTATTAATTAGTTAGGTGCAAATAGTATTTATGAAGATTCGATCTTTTCTAAGAAATAATAAGTTTTTCACGATTATTACCACTATTTTCTTGGTATGGGTTGTTTTTCTCTTAATTTTATCTATTGTTGGACAAAGAACTGTAGTATTCTTTGATGTTCTTGGAGGGAATGATGTTTCATCAGAGTATTCAAGTAAATTACCATTATTAAGATATTTTGTGGAGCCTTTTTATGTACTTGCTTACATTTTAGAGTATGAGTTTACTTGGATGTTTCTTTTCTTGATCTTTTATCCAATTATTAGGGGTATTTATTTATATTTAAAGAAAAAAGGCTTTTTTAGTTCAGAGAAATATAAATTAATAACCTATCCAATTTCTGATATCCTTTATTTTATTTTTAAAGTTTTAACCCTCTCAATTTCGATAGTTGGAATATTCATTCTTATAGGGTTTAGTATACAAGGTTATTTCTTTGTTAGCAGATATTTTATGGTACCAGTTCAAATAGTTGTTCATTCAGGCATGATTCTCATATTTATAAAAATAAGTATCACAATACTCAAATTAGTTCATCCAAAACTAACACTTAACCTATCTAAAAAATTTTCTAAGAAAAAATTGAAAAGAAATCCAAAAAGACAAACACTAAAGCGAGAAACTGTTTTCTACATAGGAATGGGTATGTTATTACTCAGTACCAATGTTATACTTCTTTCTACTCCTTTCCCCCCTCATAAAATAATCCCAACAGTATCACTTGAAGATGATGAATTTTTATTTGATTTTCATGTTCATACTACGTTTAGTGATGGTTGGCTTACTGTAGAAGAAAGAATTAACTGGTACATACAACAAGGGATAATGGGAGCAGCTTTTTCCGACCATGACAATATAAGAGGGGCTAAGATGGCTCAAAGGTATGTAGAGGAACAAGATTTAGATTTTGTTGTATTTATAGCAGAAGAATGGACAGATAACGCGGCAAATCCAGATTTTCATATGAATTATTTTGGTCTTGCCGAAGAAATTGTACCACCTATGTCAGATAATACAATTACAAAAGTAATGAATGGTTCTGAGACGATTGAATATGTAAAAAGTAAAGGTGGTTATATAATTGTTAATCATTATAATTATGATCCTAATCCCAATGGTGGTTATGGACTTCCATTTTCATTAGATCAATTAAGAGATTGGGGTGTTGATGGTTTTGAAATTGTGAATGGTGGAAGTTATGGAAGTAAATACCAACAAATAAGGAATTATTGCTTAAATAATAATCTAACATGTATAGGAGGAAGCGATATCCATACTTGTGAAGATTTAAATACATTTGTAAAATTGAAATTAGATGATCCTACAAATTTAACTATTGCTAATATTTTTGAAACTCTAAAAGAAAATACACATGAAGTTATTGCCATTAATTTAAATCCTAAGGTTGTAGATTTTCCAGGTGATTTGAATGATTTTGGCTTTTATGTTTTTGAAGATTTTATTAATTATATTTTAAATATGGGGGCATTCCAAACTTTATCGTGGATAATTTGGCCATTGATAGGGTATACTATACTCTTTTTAATATATCGAAAAATTAAAAATAGTGATGTAAGACTTTTAAAAGACAAAATTATTTAAGGAAATATCACCATTTATATCTCTTTTAATAAAAAGAAGGAGAAAAAAATGAAGCTTGAAGAAGTATATGAATTTATGAATAATATAGAGTTTGTAAGTATGGCTACTGTAGTAGGAGATCAACCTCGTGTAAGAATAATGGCTTTAGTTTCACACAATGATAATTATTGGTGTTGTACAATAGCTTCACGTCCGAAAATGGAACAGTTTAGAGCGAATGATAAGTTTGAATTCTGCAGTATTATTCGGAAAAACGAGAATCTCGGTTCTATACGTGCTCTAGGGAAAGCACAAATTATACAAGATTTTTATGTAAAAAAAGAGCTTTCTAAGGCAATTCCCTTCTTCAGTGGATATTGGGAGGATTATTCAGATCCCAAATTTGGATTAATTCGACTTGATATTAGTAAAATCGAAGTACAAAGTCCTTATGACAAAAAGTTCTATACATTCGATATTTAATAAGATTTAAAAATCAAATAAACAGTTTAAATATAGTAACCGGTATTGTCTTCTTTAAGTTTATCCTTATCGTCATCTTTGTCATCGTCGTCTCCTCCCATGAATTTTTTGTAGAAATATTTCAACATTTTCTCAGGATCACCTTCAAAATCTTTAAGATCTTTAAAATCTCGAGGATCAATCCTTATAATACCCCCTTTTTTCATTGGTATTACTTTATTACGGAGTTCTTTTTCCATTCTTTCTCTTTGTCTTGCATTTTGAAGTAATTCTTTTTTCATCAATTCTTTTAATTCGTTTCCGACAAGTTTATCTAAATAACTCGGTTCAAATTCAATAAGATCTTCTGTGCCATAGAACTTAGTAATTCTTTTAATTGCTTTATCTTTTTTGAATTCAGGGATCTGACTAATACTCTCAAGATTTAACATTGATAATATATTTAACCAATCAAGTTTAGTAGTCCAACAGAATTGTTTATCGTGTTCTTCCATGTTTAATACAATTTTTTATCTAATTGATAAAATGTATGTTAAAAATTAAAGTTTATTCAAACACTTCTATGTTGTAACCAACAATTGAACCTAATAAATTTAATTATTTTTTTCTATAACTTTCAGAATAAAGTAATATTCTTATATTTTGTACCCGTTTAAGAAATTTTGAATGATGGTTATTTTGTAAAAAAATAAAATGAATTTCCATAAGAAGAACTAACTTTGAATGAATTCTCGAATTTTTAAAGATACAAATTCAGGAGCATCATGAGTAATCCAATGAGAAGATTTTTCATGTCTTTCTATTCGGAAATCCTTAATATAATCGGATAATCCTTCTAATAATTGAGGTCTTAACGCAAAATCTTTCATGCCCCAAAGCACTAAGGTAGGAACTTCAATTATTCCTGACCAATCTTTGAAGCTTTTGTTTGCCCTATAATAATTCACTCCTCCCAATATTGCCCCTGGTTGAGACCACGCTTCAAGATATTTCTCCTTATCAAAATCACTAAAATTTTCATTAAAGACAGATTCTCTCAACGCTTTATAGTTATTTTCAATTATGAACTGCTCCCCATTAGGTTTATAAAACTCAAATATATAGAAACTGGCTTTTTGTTGTTCTTTATCTGTTCTTAGTTTTTGTGAGAAAATTTTGTGATGTGGAGCATTTAATATAATTAATTTCTTTAAAAGCTCCGGATATTTCTCAGCGAATATCCAAGCTACAGCACCACCCCAATCATGTCCTGCAAGACAGAATTTTCCTAATCTCAGTGTCTCACTTATACATTTAATGTCTTCTATTAAGATGTCAATTTTATAATTTTCAACACCCTCCGGTTTATCAGATAAATTATACCCCCTCATATCGGGGATTATTAGTTTAAAATCATCCTTAAGGAGGGGAATTACTTTTGACCAACAATACCAGAATTCTGGAAAGCCATGTAATAAGACCAAAGGTTCTCCGGATCCAACAATTATAGTATGAAGTTTTATCCCATTAGTTTCAATATATACTTCTTCTATTTCATTTAAGTTTGCCATAGTTGTTGAAAGGTAAAGAATTATTTAATATTTAATGAAATTAGAATAAAGTTAAGAAAAATACTTTAAAAATAGGATAAAAATTAGAAAATATATTCTAAAAATATGTTAATTTTTTTATTCAAAATAATTCATGAATGATTTTGTAAAATCCTTTACAGATGAATTGTCAATTTCACCGAATTTATAACGCCCACGAGGTAATTTGGTCTTCCCTGAAAGATACTTCTTTAAGGCAAGTTCGAAATCATTTATTGGTAGACTATTTTGTTCAGCAAATTTTATTTCACCAAAATATTTCAATATGTCAATCATTTTTTTTCAACCAGTATTGTGTTTTATTCAAATGTTTTTTTAATTAATTAAAT
Source organism: Promethearchaeia archaeon (assembly GCA_036478875.1). Taxonomy (GTDB): domain Archaea; phylum Asgardarchaeota; class Lokiarchaeia; order Sigyniarchaeales; family SOKP01; genus Loki-b32. Next base: position 25,482 of record JAZGEW010000010.1, read on the forward strand.
AATTACTTTTATGAAGAGAAGAAAGTTTATTATATAAATTTTTTCCTACACTTGCAACGGTTAAAATTTCTTATTTTTTACCGAATCCTCATTCACTGAATGAATATTCATTTGTTATGTTATTATCTTTATCATTACACGAAATAATAAAGAAAAGATATAAAAATAGCATTTTTTTAGAATTCCCATTATTTTCCCGTTTTTCATAAATCGTTTATATTATTCCCTATATCTATTGGAATTTGAAAATTAAAAAGTAAACATAATTTTTTAGCATTTGATAAAATTTTTAATGAATTTTGCTATGATATAAATTATTCATTATTTTTCGAGTTGATTATAAGTGTCTTTAAGGGAAAAAAAATTAGAAATAATTAAGAGGGAAAAAAAAAATCTATTTATAATATCAGCTCTCTCTGTTTTTGAAGAAAAAGGATTTAACAATACTCGTATCAAAGATATCACAAAAAAGGCTAATACGAGCGTAGGAAACTATTATAACTACTTTAAAAGTAAAGAAGAAATATTCGAAGTTATAATTAGTGGATTAGCTGAACTTATGATCAGCAAATTTAGAGAATTATTCGTTTATTTCAAAGAAAAGAGAATTCCCCCAATCTCTGCGGTTAAAAACCTTTTTCGAGGATATGCAAAAATGTTTAAAGCAAAAAAAGAGACTTTTTTAATCTTCTTCGAGCAAATGGGAGGTATGGAGATTAAGTATAGAATTTTACGTAATGAGATTCTTGACAATTTTACGAATGAGGTAGAAAAAATCATCTTAAAGCTAATGGAATTCGGAGCTCGTAGCCAAAACCCTAAAATAACAGCAAGAGTTTGGACATCTACGGTACTTGGAGTCTTTATTTGGTGGATTCGGAGCGATTTTGCCCTTGAAGAGGAAGAACTTGTTGATAATTTAACAGATGTTCTTGTTAAAGGGACTATGGCAAATTAATTACTGAACTATTATTACAACAGTTATAATTATAAGCAATTAATTTAAATTATACTTGGAGAATTCATATTTTAAAATTATTGGGCTTGACCTATAATGAATAGAGAAATTGATGATAGAACTTATCTGAATTTTCTTTTACAATCCTTAAATGTTGATGATTTGAAACAAATATGCCGAGATTTTGAGATAAAAGGATTTTCAAAATTTAAAAAGTCTGAATTAATTAATTTTATTCTTGATTCGTTAGCAGAAGAAGAATTCAAAGAGTTTTTACATCAAAAAGAAATTGACATCATTTCTGATGGAATTAATTTAGCATTAAAGAAGATTAATGGTGAAGATAGAGAAAGTGTTGCGGAAATTAAAATTATAAATCCTGATGATCATGAAATTGAATTACTCTTTAAGGGTTTTAATTGGGAAGTGCAATCATATTTATCAATTACATCAAAAAATATTCAAAATCCCGAGCGTGATTGCGATTGCAGAATAGGGACAAATATGGGATTTTGTAGCCATTTTTGGATTGGATTCATCTATTCTTTAAAGCAAAATTGGTTTAAACTTGATGATTGGACTTTAACAGGTCTACCTGATGATTTTGAAGAAAATATTAAGTCAATAAAACTTATTGAAGGTCAATTGGGAGAGGAAGGAGAAAAAATAAAAGAATCTGCTGTTTTAATCAATGAAACATCGTCAGGGGCAAATCTCATGAGTCATTTAGACACGTCAATAACTGTATATGAATGTGAAATGACAAATATTGTTGAAAGAGAATCTGAATTTCAAGGAAATATAACAAGATTTTTTATAGTATCTCTTAAGGATGCTAAGTTTGGCCCAAAATTGAAAAAAGCAAGTGATTTTCGCGAAGAAGATACAGAGTTCGCTGATAACCTAAAAGTTAGAATAAGTGAGAAATTACAAAGGGAAAATAGCTTAAAGAAAGGTAATAAGATCAGTTTCAGTGGAAAACTTGTTAAAGATAATTTTTGGGGTTATACAGTAAAGAACGTTAGAAAAGTTGCAAGAAAATAATCAATACAATAATATTTCTATATAAGTGATTCACAAGTTTTTTTCTCTTTTTTTAAAATTAACAAAATTTTAATTTATTTATAGCTAAAGATTTACTAACTAATTGTATTAGGATAATAATGTCTAATTCCATGAAAGAAAAGGTTTGTATTGTAACCGGAGCAAATTCAGGAATTGGTAAAATAACAGCCCTTGAGCTGGCTAAATTAGGGGCGACAGTTGTAATGCTCTGCTGTGATAAAGGTCAAGGTGAAGAAGCACAGTCTGAAATCAAAACTGAAAGTGGAAATGAGTCAATTGATTTAATGTTAGCAGATCTTTCTTCACAGCAATCTATTCGAAAATTTGCTTCAGAGTACCAAAAGAAATATGATAAATTGCATGTCTTAATAAATAATGCAGGAGTCAATCTTAGTAAACGATATGAAACTGTGGATGGAATAGAAAAAGTATTTGCAATTAACACTTTAGCACCATTTTTATTATCCAATTTGCTCCTAAAAACCCTTAAAAGCAGTATACCTGCAAGAATAATTAATGTTGCCTCGAATGTGCAAAGTGGATCTATTAATTTTGATAATCTCCAATTTAAGAAACATTTTAAATCATGGAGAGCCTATTCTCAATCAAAATCCTCATTGATTCTTATCACCTATGAATTTGCAAGACGTTTAGAAGGTACTGGAGTTAGTGTGAATTGTCTTCATCCTGGATTTACAAAGACTAATATTACTCAAGATTATAAAGGAATCATTAAATTTTTTACAAAAATTATCTTTAGTTTTGCCAAGAGGCCAGAAGAAGGAGCAGAGAATTCAATATATCTTGCTTCTTCTCCTGAAGTAGAGGGTGTAAGTGGAAAGTATTTTATAAATAAGAAAGAGGCAACTTCTAAAGATATTACTTATGATACTACTATCGCTAAAAAGGTTTGGGACGTTTGTGTTAACTTTACGAAATTAAATCCCAAAAATACATAATTTTATACAATTGGAGTATCTTTCTAAGGATATTTTTGTGACAACGAATTTGTAAGTTGCTCCAATTTTTTAGAAACTTTCAATTTGAATATTTTGGCTTCCTTCAATTTCTTATAAGAATCAGGTAATTTCTTTATATTGTCTAAATAATAATTCTGGATAGCATCTAATTTTGGGTAAGGTTTAATTAATTCACCATTCTTTATTATAGGAATTAATAATGCTTCTGAATTGGGAGGAGCGGGCTCGTTTTCCAGCGCTAATAAATCTTCTTTAAACATCCCATCTTTGTCACATATCCTATAAACCTGTTTTTTTCCTGGATAAGTTAATTTTTCTTCACTAATCTTTATTTTAGGCACATTATTATATTCTATTAATTTATACACCCCTGAAATTGTTGGATCGTCACGAGAGGTGGCTAATTCAGTTCCTACGCCAAATGCATCGATAGGTACCTTCTTATCTATAATCTCTTTTATCTTATATTCATTTAAATCTGAACTCGCAACAATTAACACTTTCTCACATCCATTTTTATCTAATATCTTTCGGACTTTTTTGGCATGTTCAATAAGGTCCCCTGAATCTATTCTTACTCCTTTTATGTTATTTCCAAATTTGCATGATTTTTCAGCTCCAATTTCAGTGTCATAGGTATCTATTAGAAGAATAGAATCCCTTTCATATATTTTATAATATAAATTAAAACTATCTAACTCATCATCGAATTTTTGTACAAAGCTGTGAGCCATAGTACCGGTAGAATTAATCCCTAATTCGAGATCCGCAATCACATTGCTGGTACCGTTAAATCCTGCAATATAACTTGCTCTGGCAGCATAGACCCCCGCAAGAGGACTGTGAGATCGTCTTGTACCAAATTCAAGAAGAACTTTATCAGGAGCTACAGTTTTAATTCGTGATGCTTTAGATGCAACGAGAGTCTGAAAGTTAATAACATTCAATAAATACGTTTCTGCTATTTGAGCATGGAATAATGGTCCTTGAACTCTAATAACTGGTTCATTTGGAAAGAAAAAATTTCCTTCTTTCATTGCCCATACATCTACGTTAAACTTAAACTTTGGCAAGTACTCATCAAAAAAACTTGAGTCGATATTTTTGAAAACTTCCTTCTCTCTTAAAAATTTAATTGTTTGTTCTGTAAATCTAGCGTTTAATAAATATTGAAGTGCTTGTTCTAATCCCGCAAAAATTAAATAATTACGATGTTTTGGAAATTTTCTGATAAATAACTCAAATGTAGCAATATCATCCTCTTCCTCAATATTATTCTCGAGATTGTATTGATAATAGGCAGCACCCATTGTCAATTGATAAAAATCAGTGGCTAAAATCATGTTCAAATTGTTTACAAAACCAGAGTTCATAACATTCATTTCTTCTTCATCAATATAACTAATATTTCCTTTTGAATTTACTTCATTTTTAATATTTATATTTATATTATTACATTTTATATTTTCCAACGCAATAACATTTACCAACTAAATAAAGAGTTAAAAACAAAATTTATTATTAATAGTTAAAAGTTATTATTACTGACTCCAATAATGATTAAATTTAAAATTCTATAGAGATTTTTTTGTATAAAATTAAATCTTATGTGCTAATTAGTCACCAACCAGATATTTAAGTCTAAGTTTGTTAAAAGAATAAGATTAAAGAGATTTAATTCCCATTATAAAAAACAGATCAATAGGAAATAAGTGATAATAAATTTTATTACGATTAAAGATCCCCTTAAAATGATACTAGAACCTGAAAACTGCTAATCCTCAAGTTTATTAACAAATAATATTATCAAAAGTAGGAAACGTAAGAAAAGGTTTAAAAAAAACGAAATTGATCTTTGTATAAACATTTATTTTATTAAATAAGTCTATATGTTTTTATAAATTTTAACAGAAAAAGTGATAATATGTACCATTTAGACGATGATGAATATTTAAACGTCCCTTATTATAGAAAAACTAGGAGTATTTGCCCAGAATGTTTACAACCAATTGATGCTGAAATCTACGAAGAAGATGATCAGATTTTTATGAAAAAATCATGTGAAGATCATGGTCCCTTTAGCGATAAACTTAGCTCGAGTGCGAAGTATTATAAATGGACACATTGGGCTATAAGAGATAAGGACGGAAAGGTTATATGGAAATTTGATAAAGATGGTGATGCGAATCCACCTGATTGTGTTGGTGACGATCCTAGAGGTTGTCCTTATAATTGTGGTTTATGTGACCAACATTTATCAACATGTTCATTGGCATTAATAGATTTAACTAATAGATGCAACTTCAATTGCAATTTCTGCTATGCTAATGTCCTTCAATCAGGTTATCTTGTGGAACCTACCTTAGAAGAAATCGATAGAATAATGAAGCATTTTAGAAGTAAACCAATACCTGCTGTTGCTATCATGTTTACTGGTGGAGAACCAACAGTTAGAAAGGATTTCCCCGAAATTTGTAAGATGGCTAAGGATAACGGTTTTAAGGAAGTTATTGTAGCTACAAATGGTTATGGATTTCAGAAGAAAAACGGTGGCCTAGAGTGGGCTAAAAAGGTAAAAGAGGCGGGTTTAGACACATTATACTTCCAATTCGACGGTATAAACAATGCTACTTATGAAAAAACCAGAGGAATTAAAAATTTAATGTCCTATAAACAACGAGCATTAGAAAACTGTCGTAAAGCGGGATTAGATTCTATTGTGTTAGTTGCTACAATCGCTAAAGGAGTCACGGATATTGAGGTTGGAAATATCATTCAATATGCTATTGATAATGTAGATGTTGTACGTGGTATAACATTTCAGCCAGTATCTTTATGTGGTCGAATAGCTTTTGAAGAACGAGAGGAACTTCGAATTACAAATGCAGATGTTCTTAAAAAAATCGAGGAACAAACAGGCGGGAGGATTAGTATGGAAAACGCATGGTATCCTCTTTCGACTATAGTGGAATTTGGTCGAGTTGTAGCCTATTTAGCCGATGTTGAACCTATAGAGTTTACATGCCACCCAGATTGCGGTTTTGCTTCGTACTTAATAGTAGATCCGGATTCAGGGGAAATGGCGCCAGTAATGGATTATTTTGACCCCTTAAAAATAATCGATTTTGCAAATCGTTTTTGGGCTAAAATTAAACATAAAGAAAAAAAGCCACTTAAACTCTTTGAAGATTTATTAGGCGACTTTGGTAAAACTCTGGATAACGGTCTCAACTTTTTAGATAAAACACAACTACGTGCCCGTTTCCTTTTGGGTATATTACAATATATGAAAAAACCAGGAAAGCTCATGGAAATGTTTACAAGACTTTTAATGCGCGGTGATTGGGAAAGTGTTAGCTCTTTTAGCTATGGAGCGTTGTTACTCTCTAGTATGCATTTTCAGGATGCTTATAACATGGATCTTGAAAGAGCTAAGAGATGTATTGTGCATTTTGGTATCGCTATGCCTGATGGAAGCGTAAAGGAGATTTCTTTCTGTACAATGAACTCAATCCACAGACCTATTATTGAGAAACAAATTGCCAAGCAAATTACAGCAAAAGTAAGGGATGAATTTGACACTTCTACAGGCCAAACAGTAGAAGAAATTAGCCAAGAAGTAGCTCAAAATGGTGGAATTAAAAAAGAGGAGGGAGTCTAAATGTCAGAAGAATATGTGGAAGATAAAGATGGGATGAAAATCCGTAAATTGGCAGAGTTAAAAACTGTTACAACTAAGGATTATGAAGAAGCTATGCTTAGACGTGTCGAGGAGTTTAAACATGCCAAAGGAAAAGATTCACAATTTAATGATATCCTTCAAAACACATTCTTTAAGGCGTTTAGTACCGCTTTAGATTTAAAACTCCAAGTTGATAAAGCCCTTGGAGAAGATAATCTAAAAAAGCTTCATAAAGCAATTGATGAAATCCTTTTATTAGGACTCTAATTTTATTTTACTTTTTAATTTTTTATATTTTATTTTAAAATTCCTTATTTTATTATTGAAAAGATTTTTCAGAAATTTGCTACATTCCAATGTTTTAATTTAATGAATTTAAAAAGTAAAAAAGTATATGATATTAACTAATAAAGAAGTGATTAAGAGTGTATTCCGTGCTATAGAGAATTTTCATAATTAACTTGAGTGAGTTCTGAAAGTTTTGAATTACTTTCAATCTCCTGTTGGTTTTGTAGTACTTTGTTCTATCATTAATATTGAAGTACGAGAAGGGGCTCTTGTTCGATGCATTACACCTCTAGGTACAGTAAAACCTTGATTTGATTTTAATTCGACTACTTTATCTTCCAAATCAATTAAAAGTATGCCTTCAATAACGAAAAAGAATTCATCTTCTTTTTCATGCTTATGCCAATAAAATACTCCTTCGAGAACTGCCAATCTGATAGCAGAATCATTAACATTACAAAGGGATAAATTTTTCCATTTACTAGTACATTCTTCTATTAATTGGGGAATATCAATAATTTCCAATGGTTGATATTTTATTTCTAAATCTAAATCAATCGAAAATTTATTATTACCATTCATTTTAATTCTATAAAACGTTCTTTATTGACAATTTAATATGCTAAATTACTTCTTTTGTTATATTTTTAGAAATTATTGTATAAATAGATTTATTTGACGAACTTAGAGTGAACTTAAAAAATAAATTGAATTTAGTTCTTTGAGGAGTTATTTACTTATCCCTATAAAATTGAAAAATTAGTTGGAAAAATTTATAATATTGCTTAAAAATTGTCCTTGTTAGCGTTATTAAAATTTTCTTTTATGAAATTGAGAATATCTTTTGAGTAGTTCTCATCAGTAATTGCATGACCTTTATTTGGATATAAAATCACTATCGAATTTGGGATCATATCCCCCATTTCTTTTACAATATGAGCTGGAAAATAAGGATCATTATCATTACATAATATCAAGACAGGAACTTTTATTTTGGTCAGGCTTGTTTTAGTATTATGTTCCATTTCTGCTTTAGCTTCAATTAACATATCTAGTGAGAATGTTTTACGGTTTGGTATACACTTAAAGTAAACATATAACCATAACCGTACTTTTTTAAGCCATGATTTAAAGCCTCTTTTTTTCATTCCGAGGGCTGTTGTTATAGCTAATCCATACTTTCCTCTACTAAGTAAGTCAGCAAACTCTTGATCTACTTTTTTGCCGCTTTCAATAATTCGATGAGCAGTCATTACAAAAATAATATGGTCGAATAATTCTGCATGATCTGCGGCAAAGTGTTGAGCTATCAAACCTCCATAAGAAATCCCAATGATGACATCAACCTTTCCATCAAATTCGTTTGTAATCATTTCCGCATAATCCTTAGCCATATCTTTGGTAGTATAGTTTTCAGGTAGCCCGGATTTTCTGTGAACAATGTAAATGGTATAGTCTTCAACTAATGGTTCTAATCTTTGCATAATAGAGTTTAAAAACATTTTTGAAAAAATTTCGCTTGGACCTCCAGATAATGAAAGCAAGGTTTTTTCACCTTTCCCAAAACGAATGAAAGTAATTCCATTCCTAAATACTCCAGATTTCGGTTTGGTTTTTATGATTAATACACCATTTTTCAGAGAAAAATTGAAATTATATATATTTCAAAAAGTAATAATATTTCAATAATTTTTCATTGATTTTAAAAAATCACATTATCCAAAAAAAAATTGGGATATTATGGCAGAAAGTAAGAATAGCATATCAAGTGGACGATCAAAATCGTATTTTAAAAATCTCATTTTAGTGTTAATGCTTGTTCAAATACTCGATTCTTATGTTACATTATTTCCAGGTGCGATTCCATCGGCTATTGCGAGTGAATTTCTAAGCGGGATGTCAGTAGATGTACAAAATTCTATTATGGCTTTTGCGAGTGGAATAGTCACGATTGGTATGATGCTAGTGTTTTTTAATCAGTATTTATCTGATAAGCTTGGAAGAAAAAAAATGTTAGGTATTACCGTAGCTGGTATGGCGTTTGCTTCATTAGGTATGTTTTTTTCAGTGAATTATGTTATGTATATGGTTTTTGTATTTATCTTGTATTTCTTCTTTACAAGTGACATATGGTTAATCTATATAAATGAAGAAGTTATACCAAATAAACGAGCAATTTATTCGAATATTGTTTTAATGGTTGGTTTAGTAGGTGCAATGGTCATGGTGATCTGTAGATTAATTTTTATAACGGAGACTGATCCATTTTGGCGGGGAATGACTTTTTTTCCGATGATAGTTGGGATTCCACTCTGTTTAGTAATTTTCTTAAGTTTGAAAGAGACTTCGCAATTTCAATTGATGAAAGAAAGTGGTATGCAGGAAAAAAGATCCTTCAAGGAGGATATGGCATCTATTTTCAAAACAGAAAATCGGAAATCTTATATGTTTTTGTTAGTGATAGTTTTTCTGCGCGGGGGATCATCGATCTATTTAAGCTTATTTGAGAAGTATATTAACGATGTAGGGGCATTAACTCAAGCTCAAGTTACACTTATATTCTTCTTGACGGTTTTTACAGTTCTGATAGCTTATACAATGAATGGCTTCCTCGCTGACCGGATAGGAAGGAAGCCACTGTTATATCTCTGGTCTTGTTTATCACCTATATCTGTGGTAATTTGGGTCTTTGGTGTATATAATACTGAAATTGCTTTTGGCATTGTTATGTTTGGATATGCATTAAGCCATATTGCCTACTGGGGTTCTATAGGAATTATTAGGTTGATTACAATAGAATCGCTTCCTACTGATAGAAGAGGTACAGGAGTGGGATTTAGAAGTTTTATTGGGGCATTAGGAGGTACAATAGGCTTACTATTAAGTAGTGTAGTTATTTTATTTCTTGGTTTGGGTACTACATTCATTATATTTGTAATGGGAAATTTTTTTGTAATACCTCTAGCGGTGTTATTTGTTAAAGAGACAAAAGGAGTTGAACTTTCCGAAATTAAATAGATTTTAACATATAATATCATTTTTTTATTTTTTATTTTCAATTCTATAATCATTAAGGATTTTTTCATAACTTATTTTTTAAATCATTGTTTAGTTTAGTTATACTATGGTTTATAATAGTCTCACTATACCAGTTACAATTTTTTATATAGGAAACGGATTTGCCCATCTATACTATGCTCTTAAGTTAAAAAAAAAATTTCCTCAAGATCATAATTTTACAAATTCCTTTTTGATATTTATATTATGGATTATCGCTGGAGTTATATATCCCTTATTTTTCATAAGGGATACGAGTCAAACAAGATGGTTTCAAGCGTTATCCCTTCAAATCATTTGTATATACGCTCCATTGTTAATTTTTTCTATTTTATTTTGTCAGTATCAATTTGTATTGAAAAGAAAACCACAATTAAGAGAAAATAGAACTATAGATAAGTTTGTTGAACAATATACATTGATGGACATAAAAAATCTGAGTGATAGAAAAACTGCTTTAAAAACAGATTTTCATAGAAAAGCGTTTCATTTATTACCTGCTGCAGTAATTATTTGTTTATGGTTATATGCTGTTTATATTTGGGATAATATTTTGGGTGAAGATGATTTTTGGGGGATTTCAGGAGTAGAATACGGAATTTTTTTAATATTAACAGTTGGTTACACTGGAATTATCATATTTGCTGCTTTAGATTATATTCGTTTGTCCCACATTTTTAACAGAGGAAATATTTATCATTTACTTCCTACTTGTATTTCCAATACATTAGGGAAAACTTTAAAGAAAAATGAGATCTATGAATTTACTAGACCTGTTGCTTTAGTCTTAGCGATAATTCCTACTTTATTTCTTCCTTTTGGACTATTTACTGCTACAGCACTAATAGCAACCTTAGGAGATGGTGCAGCATCAATATTTGGGCTCAAATTCGGTAGAATTCATCTTCCCAAATCTTCAAATAAAACATTAGTTGGATATATTTCTGGATTTTTAGCATCCTTTGGAATTAGTATTTTAGTATTATGGATGTTTGAACAAAAATCCTTTACAATTTCACAAATTGTCATAATTAGTTTTGGCGGGGCAGCAACATTTTTAATTATAGACATCCTAAACCTTAAAATAGACGATAATATTTTAAACCCAATTTTTTGTGGATATTTAATGGCACTAATATCTATAATGTTATAACTTCATAAATATAAGATTAATGATGAATGAAAGTCAAATTAAAACTCCAGAAGAAGTCGCAAAAAGAGCTGTAATATAAAAAAGTTTTTGATCGAATTCAAAAAAATGTTTTTTGACATTTTCATTTCGAGACAATAAAAATTTAAGTAAGAACTATTTTGTTTTTAGTGAAAAAATATTTAAGAGGAAATTTAATGGCTCAATCAGAAGATAGTAAAAATTTCAGCTGTCCTAAATGCGGAAAAATAGGTACTATTACATTTTTAAAAGCTGAAGGAGATAAAATAATAGTAAAACAAAAATGTCCAAAACATGGAGAAAGAACTTTTAGAGTTCCATTAATACAAAAAAACAATTTTATTCCTCATTTTCGTCAGGGTGTTTTTCGTTGCTATCAATGCGGACAAGAAGCTATAGTGGAAAGTAAGAAAACGTCAGGACCTTGGATGTTAGTGAAATGTGCTTGTCCGACTCATGGAAACAAATTGCCCCTTCAAAAAATTTGGAGCACAATATATACTGATATTTCTCAGTATACTGACATTTCTCTCAAAGAATCTCCAGAATCAGAACAAATTAAATCACCACCTATTCAAACCGATGAAAAGAAGTTTTGTCCAGATTGTGGAACCCCATTGAAGGAGACGGGAGATTTTTGCGACACTTGTGGATCTAAAATCGTATAAATAAAATTTTTTTATTTTCTAATTTTCTTATTTTGAAGAATAATAGTTAGTAGTGTTAAAGAATTAGATTAAAACGGAAAATAAGCTTCATCGCCAAGATGAAATATTATCAAAATTTAAAAGAAAGCATCCATCTTTTTAATCCCTTTTATCTCCTCATAAGTAATGCCCAATGGATCTAAAACTTGTTCTAGAGCTGAGATTAGAAGATCTTTATATTTTTTTGTATCTATATCTTGGAGTTTAGCTAATTCAAGTGCCTTTGCTCCGATAGCACCCTTACTTTTGATAAAACTTATTGTTTCACCCTTTTGGAACTCTTTTCCAGTTGCAGACCTTAATTCTAATGCAGCTTTAACATGTTGAGGAACTATTTTTATGTAATTTTTAAGATCCTTCTGTAACCCAATGTTTATAGCGTAATCTTCTAAAGTGAAAGTATTTGGTTTCCCTATCTTCTTTAGATTGTCTCTCACAATTTCTATAATCTTATCTTTTGCTTTCAAAAATTCATCGTTATTTGCAATTCGCTTCAAGATTTCAATCATTTCGCTGAAAACTTTTTTAATAAAGTCAGGTGTGTTTTTCTTCTTAGCAACAAGCCCTTTTATATCCACGTATTTAGTATCTTTATATATTCCAATATAATTCTTCTTTCTATCAGAAAGAGCAAGAAATTGATATGTTTTTTCTTCTTCTAAATCAAGATCTAATTCTTTTTTACTCCATTCTGATATCTCTTTCATCTGATCTGTTGTAGGATTTAAAAGAAAAACAGAATCTGTATCCCCATACAAAACTTTAACACCAATAGCTTCTGATTTCTTAATAGTTTGCTTTATTGAATATTGTCCTATTGAAGTTGTACTTTCAGCCACTGGAAGGCAAAAAAGAGGGAAGTTTTGGGAGCCAAAAACTCCATATGAACCATTAATAAAAACTTTAAGAGCTTGTTGAATCGTATGATAATAACTTCTTTGTTTTTCTGTTAAATTTTTATCACTTGATTTTGGTTTAAAATATTTAACTCGTATATCTCGGAAAAATCCCACAACATATGCAAAAATTCCCATTTTTTGAGTACATATATGGTAAGGGGTTCCTTTTACCAGATTATCTTCATCATCCTTATGAGGACATAAAACGGTTTCGTATGATAGGTTATATTCCTTGATAATGGAAGGATATAGGCTAGCAAAATCCATAACAACGACATCGAAATGAATACCAGGAACTGGGGGAACAACATACGCTCCAGCAAATGTTTTTCCTTTGATAACTGCTTTTGAATATCCTCCTGTTTTTAATTCTGCAATTTCAGATCTACGAGGTATAAGATATTTGTTTCTCCTGTGTTCAAAATAAAAAATATTCTGAATCCATGTAGAAATTTGGCGTCTTACAGTTTCATGAATAGGCATTTTAGTAATTCTGCATAATAATAAAATTAAATTCCATACTAATGAATTGTTAAATCTAGTTAATTCTAATGTTAGGATTGAATCTTTTAGATTATACCAAGTAAGGATATCATATTCCATTTCGTGTATTTCTTCTTCATGTTCATATTTCTTTTCTCCCAATAACGCATCGCTTATCGCGTTTAATGAACTGCTTTCATAGGCTCCACCAAATGCATATCCTGAAATACTTCTATTAAAGAAGAAATTAAAGAGATCAATGTGGATTCCTTTTCTTAGATCACAGTCAGATCTTGATAAAAAACCAAAGCCTCTCTTAATATGGATGGGATTTAAATCTTTATTTATTTTTAACTTATTTGCTCTATGAAACATATAATTTAAGTCAAAATTATCACCATTGAATGTGATAATTATAGGATATTCCCATAAAAGACGAAAGGATTCTGTTAATAATTCTTTTTCGCTTTTAAAGAATATAACTTCTGCATCAGATGGAAATTTTTTATGAAGTCCACGAAAAGCAAATCCTTCTCGTTCTAATACATATACTAATTTTAATCCATCTGAAGCCACAAACGATATACTAATAATTGCTTGTTTTGCCTGCCGAGGATCAGGAATAACAAAATCTTTTGATCCTACACTTACTTCAATATCCATAGCTAACCGTTTCACATCTGGAATCGGAGTGAGAAATATATCCAAAAACTTTTCCGAAAATTCTTGAATTTCTGGAGATTCATCTTTAAATTGATCTCGTAATTCTTTTGCCGTTCTCTTTGATTCTTCTGAATCCTCTTCAAAACTTAACTTTTTGATTTGACCACCTTGAATACTATAAATTAATCCAGGAATTAGTTGTCTATCGAAAATATAGTTTAAATGATATCTGATATCTGCCTCCCAAGCTTTTTTATTGTTCTTTCCTAAAATATTTCTGATATTTGTACCAGAACCTCCAATATCCGAAGGTGTTTTACCATATATTTTTGTCATCGATATTTTTTTATCTTTTAACAGATCTATTTTCTCTATTTCTTCAAATCTAGTAAAACCTTCATAATCTGTTAATTCTATCATATTTTGTAAATCTGTTATCGTTTCCTTACTTAAACAATAAGGTTCATGGTCGGTTGTATCAATCCAAATCTTTATATCATCGGTTTCCAAATCGTAAAATTTACAGTATGCTTTATTTTGTCCACCATCATAGTCAACATCAAGTAATATCCCTCGTTCTATATCTTCAACGATTTCTCCTTTTTCAATAAGATATCGAATATATTGTGAAGAGACATTTTCTCGTAAAACTTTAGTTAATTTGATATTTCCTTCTTTTAAGCCAAAAGGTTCATCATTACCTTTAAAAAATAAGTTCGAAGGTATTTCTTTTGTAATTTTCTCTGCTTTTAGAGTTGGTTCTTTAGTTTTCTCTTCTTTTATAATTGTTGGCTTAACTTTAGGTTTTTCTTCCTTATCTTTTTCAGTTTTTGCTACTTTTGGTGTTTCTGGGGATTTTACTTTTTTCTGCTCTTTATCGCTTACAAAGGAAAAAAGCGAAGTTTGTTCCTTATCATTTAGTTTTTTCTTTTTTGGAGGAGGCATAAATTTCAGTTAAAAATAATATTTGAGTATCTAATAATGTATATTATATATTTATTATAATACCCACTTATTCCTTCTTTAATATTAAATTTGATACTCTTAAGTAAAGTAACTTTGTAAAGAAAGGAGATCTCTTATGGATGAATATGAAAATTCGTTATTAGCTATTATTATCAATTATTTTCTTTATTTCTTCTAAAAGAAGCTGTTTTTCAGCGACATACCAATCTATTTGGCTTTTACTAGGATTCTCATGAAATATTATTTCAGCAACATCTCTAATTTCATCTTCGAAAGGAGGAATCAATTGGCCATTAACATCATCTCTTATTAAAAGAATTAAGTTATCTGTTTCTAATGGTTTGATATCATATCCATCTTTGACGTTATTATTAATTGTAACGCAAAGTTCGGCAAGTCTCCAAACTGACTTCTCTACATTTTGATTCTTTTTATAAATCTTGAATGCCAATTTAGTTACATCTTCTTTTGTAAACATTTTTCTCAATCAGAACTCCAATTTAAACTAAAATCAATAATAAGGTAATTGATTAACAAAAAGATAAGTATCCTTTTAACTATTTGTGTTGATACAATTTAATGTTTTAATTAGTTCTAAAACCACAAAATTAAAAATTTATAATATTTTCTTATAAATATAGGAAAATTTTAAAAGCCCTCAAGCGCCTCCGTAGCTTAAAAATAATGATAAGCGCTTTATTTGGCAAAGCGGTATAGCATCCGACTTGTAATCGGAAGGTCGGGGGTTCAAATCCCCCCGGGGGCTATTTAAATTTGTTTTCTTAACTTTTACTTCTTATATATTGATAAATTAATTCAGCCGCTTGTTCAATACCATCTAAAGTGCTTATTTCAGGAACATTATGAGCAAACATAGTTGGAATTCCAATTAAAGCCGATGGGATCCCGAGCCATTTTTGAACTTTTCCAGCATCAGAACCATAAAATTCCAAAACACCATCTTGATACTTTAAATTATTTTGTTCAGCTACCTCAACTAAGGTTTTACAGAGTTGGTAATCGAAAACACCCGTACCACTCGCTTCTTGCCATACAATTACGGGTCCATCATTCAATTTTATGTCTGAACTTACAGTTCCTGGAAAATTTTCAACAAGTCCTATATCTAATGCTATAATTTCATCTATAGAATTATTTCTGGCAAAAAATAAAGAACCTTCTGTTCCAATTTCCTCTCTTGTAGTAGCAACAATATATAAATCAAATGATTTCGTTAAATTTCCTGATTTATCTAAAAGATTATTTACAATTTTATTTGTTAGCAAAACTAATCCTGTTAATGCTACTAAGTTATCCATTGAATACCCAGAAATAATATTATTATTAAATTCCTCATTCAGCAGTTCAAATTCTCCAGAAAATACAAATGGAGCACCAATATGAATCTTAAATTTGTTAATTACTTCTTCTTTATTTTGAGCTCCAATAAAGATCTCCATTTCATGTGGTTCAATTTTTTCTTCTCCTCTTAACTTTTGTGGAGTAGCATGAGGTGATCTACCTCCAATCACACCATTTATCCACTTTCCTTCTTTATTTAAAATAGATATTTTTCTTGAAACAAGCCATCTACCTTCATAACCACCTCTTTTAGAAAACTCCAAAGTGCCACGTTTTTTTATTTTTCTAATGGTCCCTCCAATTTCATCCATGTGAGCTAAAATAGCAATAGTTTTTTCACTTGATTTTCCATTAAATTTAACAAAGTAGTTACTTAATGAATCCGTGTTAACTGGAATATTTTTATCATCAAGATTTTTCTCTAATTCCGCTTTAAAAAGTTCACCACGGGCTTTCTCTAACCCGCTAGGTGCCCTTGCCGATGAAAACGTTTTAATTATACTAAAAATCTCCTTTTTATCCAAAGTTTATCACGTTATTTAATTTTATATTTTTATTTTTCCTAAATTTAATCTAAGAAGTATTAAGATTTATATTTCAATAAAATTGGCATTTTATAATATCATTTATTAATTTCGAAGAATATGTAGATATCAACAGAAACGTGATTGGTGAAGTTTAATAAATAAAATCAACAGAGTTATTCTTTGTATTATTGATGATGTTAGAGCTGAACATTTTTTTGATTTTATCAACAAGGGTCTACTCCCTAATTTAAAAAAATTAATGGAAAATGGAATTTATTCAGAGAATTGTATTACTGATTTTCCTCCTATTACTTACCCTACCCAAGTTTCTTTATTAACAGGGACTTACACCGGTAATTATAAAAAAGAACCATGTCACGGGGTTCCTCTCCTTAATTGGATGGATCGCGATAGTGCTCCACCAATATTAAGAGAATATGCTGCTAAAGATTTGCAAATTTATAAAATTAATAATGATATGGGGAATAATTGCCAGACAATCCTTGAAATGGTGGGAGATGAGAATACAGCGAGTATAGCGCAGTTTATTAATAGAGGTTCAGATTATATGTTTCCTGAGAGAAAGACAAAACTTGCAATGTTTTATTTTCTCTTAAAATACCTTCCTGATCTTAAAAGGAGATTGATTAGATCCAATTCTGTCATTGCACAAAAATTAATAGAGGTATTTCAAAAACCAAAGAAATTTTTTGATAATTCCGAACCACCTATTGCTTCTTTACTATGGTTTTTATCCTCTGATCTTCTAATGCATAAGTTTGGTTTTGATTCACATATATATAAATTGAATTTACTCCACATTGATAAAGTTATTGGAGTTCTAATTGATAATTTAAAGAGAATTGGTTATTTAAAAGACACAGCAATCGCGATTATTTCAGATCATGGAAATTATAAAGCCAATAAGATTGGTAATTTAAAATATTTTTTTAAGCAAAATAGGTTAACCAATTATCATCCTCTCAAAAATTCAAAAGGAAATATGAATCTTGCGTATTATGCGAGTGGAGGATTCTTTTATTTTAAAGGTATGAATAATTCGAATGTTAAGTATAGTTGGAATCGCCCTACTCTCAAAGAACTTGAGAATTATGGTCCAAAAGGAATAAATCTATTAGAAAAACTCTTCAAAATTAATGGGAGCCATTTAATGTATTACAGAGATAATGGAAATACATCTAATAAAGGTTTAATACTCCTTAAAAGAAAAATTAAAGAGACAGGTAAAATAATAACAGGAAGGATAGAGTATATGGGTAATGGTTCAAGTTATAAAACACGTTATATATCGGAAGATAGTGATTATGATATTTTCAATTATATGACTGATGATGTAGCAAGTCGATTATTAGACAATAAATTTCACACAATTCAGGAATGGTTAGAAGCTACATATCATCTAGATTATCCAATATTTCCTGATTTAATTCCTCGTCATTTTAAAAATCCTAGAAGCGCTGACCTTATCTTAAGTAATGATGAAACAATTAAATATAGTATTCATCATGGAAAGCAAAAAGGTAAAAATCTTTATGATCATGATATAGGTTTGCGAAAATGCATGGCTGTTCCATTAATAATAGGTGGTTCATTAGATATTCCTAAAAAAAAAGTGAAAGCTTGTAAAATCACTGATATAGTTCCAACGCTAGTAAAACTTTTAGGAAAAAAGCCACATAAGAGTGTGATTGGTAGAGATTTATTATAATTAATGATTTTACGTTATATATCTCTATGTATAGGATATATAGGAAAACTATTCAAATAACTTATAACTATTCTATAGTTAAAATAAAGATTTTTATTATTTGATTTTAAATTTATTCATTAGGCTTATTCGTTTAGTTTTCGATTAATGAACTCCAAATTATCTTGTTGGATTTGAATCATGTCTTGTTTATTCAGTTCTTTAGCCAAGTGTAAAGCTTTTTCATAAAATACTTTAGCATTTCCATAGTCTTGAAGAGCAACTGTACAATATCCTAAAGATCCCAAAACGCTTAGTTGACCTTCAAGATCATTTAACTCTCGATATAATTTAAACAACTTACCAAACGTACTAATCGCCTTAGTAAATTTGGATTGGTCTACTAAGTTAAGGCCTACTTCGAGTTGTAAAGATGCAGATTCTATTTTATTATCTAACTCTTGGGCAAGGTTTAAAGCTATTTCGTAATATTCTAATGCTAAATTTAAAGCATTTGATAATCTATAACTATCTGCTAAATTTCTTAAGACTATAAGCTCTTCTTCTTTCCTTCCCAATTTTACTTCTAATTTTAAAGCTGATTTAAAGGTCTCTATCGCTAATTCAAATTTTTCTAAATCTGAATAAATTGTTCCTAAATTATATAAATAATTTGCTTGAGAGGTTATATCATTAGATTCTTGAGCAAGGTTTATGGCTCTTGTGTACATTGATATTGCGTCATCAAATTTTTCTAGATCATAATTAGCTTCTGCTAAATGATAAAGAGAACTTTGCATATATTTTTTATAATTAACTTTATTCGCAGAATTGAATGCAGCTTGAAAAGTTAATTCCGCTGAATTTAAATCTTTTTGCTTTAGATATAATTTACCTAATTGAATTTGATGTTCTGACCTTGTTATATTATCTTCGAGTTTATCATCAATTTTTAATGCTTTTTCCGTCCAATCTAGGGCTTCACCAATTTTATCTTCTTGTTCGCAAAGATCCCCTAAATTACTATAAATTAATCTTATATTTTCTAAATCTCCAAATTTTGTAGCAATTTTTAAAGCTTTAAGATATGTTTCATAAGCTTGTGAATACATTTTCTTATCTTTATAAACTATGGCAATATTGTTTAGAATTGAAGTTTGTGCTGTTAAATTCCCTAATTCCTCCACTATCTTAAGAGCTTCTTGGAAATAAGTAAAGGCTTTATCAATTTCATTGAGTTTCATATGATAAAGCCCTCCAATATGAGTTAGGCGGATAGCCTTACCAGACAAATTCCCTGTTTTTTCATCTAATAATAATCCAGCTTCATAATGGTCTAATGCTTTATCAATTTCATCTAATTCTTCATATATATTACCTATATTAGTGATAGTGCTAGCGTAAATTCTGAGTTTTTTAAGATTTTCAAAAATTTTATTTGCATCCTTGTAAAATTCTAAAGCCTTTTTCAATTCTCCTTTATTATGATGAATAAATCCAAGATTATTTAATCCCATTCCTATAAGTAATTTGTTATCTAATTTTTTGCCAATCTCAAGAGATTCTTCAATAAAATCTAAAGCATCTTTATAATTTCCTTTTTGCGTATTTATTAAACCAAGGTAATTCAAATAATCAGCCTTAAGACTTTCATCCTCTGCATTTTTTACCAATTTTAATCCTTTTTGGGCACATTCTAATACCTTTTCAAAATTTCCTAATTCATAATAGAGTTTTGTTGCAATCATATTTTTTTTTCCTTCTTTTATTCCCATAAAGATTGGTTCTACCCATTTTTTAAAGTCAATGGGTTTAGATTTTTGAACTGTGTCTAAATTAATTTTAGGAGGATTACTTGTTAATAATTGTGACCATAAGATATTTGATACAAATTCAGCGGTATTAGTTTGTATAGAGTAAATAGGGTAATTATTTGAGTTTCTAATATTTAATAAAATTTGGTCGCAATTAGATATCACTTGAGGATTCAATCCATTGTTAGGTAAGATTTCTTTAATGATCATCTCTTTATCAAAAGTATGATCTATCCATATTAATTGCTTTAAAGAAGGAAAATTTTGTAATAAAGGGCCAATATCAAAGGTATCATTTCCAGAATACCCCATAACTATAAGCGTGGACCCATATAATAAATTATTCATGGTTCCTTTTTTAAATGGTTCAATCGCAAATGTTTCACCTTCTTCCTTATCTTTTCCTAAAGAACTTAAGGTTGTTATTAAAGTTGATGTAGTGTTTTCACCAGTAATAAGATTCATTTTAGAACCATGGATTTTATACAAAGGAAAAAAACCTTTTTCATAAAGTTCATCATAATTTTGATTTTCTAAATAATCAGTTTTGGTAATTATGGGAAAAATTTTTTCTTGTTTTGATCCAGGTAAGTTTTGCTTTAAAGCATATTCTATTAAAAAATCAAAATTGGTTGTAATTACTGGATGACCATTAATAATTTCCCAACCTAAGTAATAATGAATTATATTAGGCCAAGTTATTAATTCTAAATAATTTAAAAAATCAAGTTTTTTATCAAAATTCCTCCTAATTCTCTCAACTACCATCTCATATCTTAATCCTGGAACAGATAATAAGGTTTCAACTTCTTCTTTTGGAGTGCCAAAACCTAATAAAATTCGAGAAAACTCAACTGCAGAAGGAAGCGAGCTTGGAGGATCCATTGAGATTCCCGCCCCTACTAGATAGACTAATTTATCGTCTTTCTTCAAGATCTTGTTTAATAGATCAACATTTGAAACTTCAGAATTATTCATTAATAATCACAAAAAAATAGAATTAAGAAAAATAAATAAAATAAAATTTTAAAGATTTATAATTTGATAATTACTGCTTCCAATTTATTTGTATCAATTATAATAAAATTAGCATTTCCAGTAAGATATCCGCAAGATTCACCTGGATTAACAATCAGAACCCCACTCTCGTTTTTTTATTAAAGAAAGAATGAGTATGTCCAGATAATATTATGTTATGGAAGATAACAATATTGATATATGTAATTTTATAGAGGATGATTTAGCAAGTCGATTAATAGATAATAAATTTCACACAATTCAAGAATGGTTAGAAACTACATATCATCTAGATTATCCATTATTTCCTGATTTAATTCCTCGTCATTTAAAAAATCCTAGAAGCGCTGACCTTATCTTAAGTAATGATGAAACAATTAAATTTAGTATTCATCATGGAAAGCAAAAAGGTAAAAATCTTTATGATCATGATATAGGTTTACGAAAATGCATGGCTGTTCCATTAATAATAGGTGGTTCTTTAGAAATTCCTTATAAACATATTCCTTTTTGTAAAATTACAGATATTGTTCCTACATTATTAAAACTTATAGGGAAAAAATCACATAAGAGTGTTATTGGGAAATATCTAGTCTAATTGAATTTTCTATTCTATATATCTCTATATAGAATATATAGGATATATAGTAAAACTATTCAAGGATTTCAAAATTTTTTTTCTAAATTAGAAATATCTAGAAGTTAATAATAATTAACAAAAATTAAATTACAATCTGAATCTTAGTAAAACTATATATTACTCTATAGAATTTAGATTTTAGAGAAAATGAAAGAAATCGATGAGAAGGAACTAAATAAACTAAGCATTGATGAGCTTACCCAATTATTTATGGATAACATAAATGAACAAAATTTAAAACTCATTAATGGAATTAAATTTCTTATTCAAGAAGATTTTGATGGATTTCGAGACAATTTGAATTATGTAATACAAACTAATACTGAAGTCCAAATAAAAAAGAAATTCGAATCAAGAATCTTCAAATCAAAATTAATGTTCTCAAAAGCAGACAGATTAAAATTATTCACAAAAATAAACGATATAAAGAATATCGGTGAATTTTTAGCGAATAAAATGCTTCTTTATAAGGTAGTTTTTCCTGATAAGCAATTTAAGAATCACATTTTAAGTATTCTTAAATCCTTGAAGATAATATCAAACAATTTAGCAATTGCAGTGAAATCAATTGGTACAGATTTAACTAAAGCTCATGATATATGTGAAGAAATTAAAGATGAAAGAAGAAAAATGAGAAATGAAGAATGGCAATTATTAAACCGTCTTTATAATTATGACATGGATTATATATCTCGAACATTCATATATCTGAAAGAATTAATCGAAAACATAATGATGTTGGCTGATCATATTAAAAATTTCTCTGAATATATTCAGTTCCTTGCAACAAAATATTTGATTTTTGAATAAAAAAATCATGATTTAAAATGGCTGCTAATTTAAGCTTAATCTTAGTTATAGTTTTAATAATAATGGCTATTGGCCTTGCTTTTTCTATAGGAGCCAATGATGAGACTTTATCCGCTCTAGTGGGAGCAGGCGTTCTAAAATTTAAGTTAGCATTATTTATTGGAGGTATAGCTATAGGTGGCGGAATGATACTCTTTAGTGGAGGATTTGTTGCAAAAACTGTAGGATCAGACATACTTGGTGAAGGAATTCAATATACAGATTATATGCTGTTAACAGTTTTAATTAGTAGTATAATTTGGTTAGTGTTAGGGAGCTTAGCAGGGATCCCCTTGAGCAGTACACATTCATTAATAGGAAGTATTTTTGGAGTCTTGATAATTTACGCTATATCCCAGGGAGGTGTTAATCCCGAAACTGCTTTAAATTGGGATAAATTAGGTAATGTAGTTCTTAGTTGGTTTTTATTTCCTCTATTCGGTTTATTAATAACTTTTATTTTATTCAAAATAATCGCAAAATTTTATTTATCCCGTTTAAAGGGTTTAAATCAAATAGAAAAATCAGAAAGAAATTTTAAATGGCTTTTACTTGTTGCTGTTATTTTTGCCGAAATATGGGTTGGAGCAAATTCAGGTGAAGCTTTAGGGATACTTTACGGCCTTTTAGACAAAGGTTCATTGAATTTATCACAATACATTTTATACTCTGTAATTTGTGGAATTTTTGCATTTCTAGGGATATATTTCGCAGCTCGTTATGTTATCAAAAATTTAGCGTCTCAAATGACAGACTCACGCCCAAGTGAAGGTCTTATAATTCAAATGAGTTCTGGGATTATATTGATGATTGCAACTATTTATGGATTACCAATTTCTCACAGCCATGTAATTGTTTTTTGTATAATAGGAATGGGGATAGCTAAGAAAAAAGAAGTAGATGTAAAAGGTTTAGGAAAAATGGGGATATTTTGGATTTTAACTTTCCCCATTGCCGCTATAATGGCAGGTTTTATTTATTTAGGTTTTTTATCATTTGGGTTTTTGTGAAAAATGTTTAATAATAAAAAGATATATATTTCAATATATTCTATACAGAGAATAAAAATCAGAAAAAAAATTGGTTAGAATGGGTTCTTTAATTGAATATTTGAAACGAGAAACTGCTCTGAACGCTTTAGAAAAAACAATAAAACATGTCCAAAAAGTGCAGGAGTGTGTTAAGGAATTAGAAAAAGGATTATTAATGCTTCTAAAAGAAAAAGATCTTGAAAAGACTCACGATATATTTCATAATGTTGATTTATTAGAAGGAGAGGCTGATAATTTAAGAAGAGGGCTTCAAAAAGATATTTCAAAAGGAGAATTAGATCCAAGTGTTAGACAAAATTTATCACATTTAATCAAAAGAATAGATGATGTTGCTAATTGTTGTAATGGTGTTGCTCGTAGAATAGCCACTGTACCAGTAAAATTTTGGGAACAGAGTAGTGAAGAGACTATAAATTTAATTATTGATATAATGAAAACTACGGTTGATTGTGCTCAATTTTTAGATAAAATTGTAACTGATTTTGTAGAAGAGAGGAAGAATGTTAAAGAGATTGCTAACCAGATTAATCAACGTGAACATCAAGTTGATCTTTTAAATATTAAGTTAAGAAGAAGCCTTCAAGAAACAAAATATGATGTGAATTTTTTTACAATTTTTACAGTAGGAAATATTTTTGATATTCTTGAAGCAATTTCTGATTCAATAGAAGGAGTTGCAGATTACATAATGGTATTATTAACCAGTGTAGAAGGAATTTAAAAATTATAATTTCATTTTATCAGAAGCAGCGTTACCTTGACAAATGTTTATAAATCCTTTTAGGTTTCAGTATTGCCTTTATTGAGTTTTTGCTTTTTTGTATTTTCTTTTAAAAGAATAATCGATTCTTCTCTCGCTTTTAAAAGAGATCTTTCATTAATTCCTTCCATTTCTTTTGATGGTAGAATTTTTTCTTTTAATACTTTTTTAAATAGTAAATACTCAGCTTTCCTGCTGATAAAGGGATTTACTTTTTCCTCATGAATGAATTCTTTGATAGTAGTATTTTTTCCGTTACAATTACCTTCTGTTAAATCAAATCGGTAATTTTTATACACTAAGAAGCAATGAACCATTGGTACATACGGTAATTTATGCTTTTCTAAAATTTTATTTGCTCCAATAGAGATTTCTTCTGTGAATTTATAAATACCTATATATTTGTATAGTGGTATATTTAATTCTTCTGCTAAGCCTGTAATCACGGCGTGTTTGGTAGTACAAGTACCTTTTCTCTCCTTAAAAAAAATCATCTTATCATCATAATTGCTGTTATATCCATATTCAATATTATGTACATACTCACAAGCTTCCCTGAATGATGTAATTCCGAGCTCTAAAAATCTTTTTGATATTTCTCCTTTGTCTTTAATTTCTGCATTTGGTATTTTATTATATGAATCCATTAAAATCTTCTTAGGTTTTTCAATTATATACTAATCATACACAATTGCATAGTTTAAAAAAGTATTTTTTAATATTTATTAGGAAAGATTTGTTTTGCTTTTTCTAAAAGATTATTCTGAGTTGTTATCATTATTTTTTCTATATAGATAATTTGAGTAGTCTTTTACTTTTCTGTAAATGTTTTTAATGAATTATTTATATTAACTATATAGACTATATAGTAATTATTTTAAATAGATCAATTATTTGATTTATATAACTAAATTGTGTTATTATTGATAATTTTTTTTCTATATAGAAATAATATTTAAATTTTTAAGTGGTAATTATGGTTATAAATATTGAAACTAGAAAAGTTCAACAAACTGGGGGCTCATCTTTTATTATTAGCCTCCCAAAAGAATGGATTGAAAAACATAAGATTAAACCTAAGGATACACTTGGAATCCTTAGTCAACCAGATGGGAATCTGTTAATAACGCCGTATATTAATTCGGAAGAATTTGTAAAGAGTAAGATTTTTGATGTAGATCACATAACAGATTCTAACTATTTATTCCGTATTTTAATAGGGATGTATATTATGGGATATACTGTCATAACAATTAAATCAAGTAAAAAATTTAAACCTTTCATAAGAGATACTATTTCAAATTTTACTCAAATAGCAATAGGTCCTGAGGTAATAGAGGAATCTAATAATATTATAATAATTAAGGATTTACTTAACCCAAAGGAAATGCCATTTGAAAAAACGATAAGAAGAATGTATGTTTTAGCTCAAGATATGCATGAAAATGCTATTAAAGCTTTAAATTCTGGCGATAAAACATTAGCGGAAGAGGTTATAAAGAGAGATGATGAGGTTGACCGATTACATTGGTTAATTGGGCGCCAATCTCATATTGTTTTAAGAGATATTATATTATGCCAAAAGATGGGTATTACTCTTGAAGATATAAGCCATTTTCAATCAATAAGTAGGTTCTTAGAACGAATTTCAGACCATTCAGTTAAAATTGCAAAAAATGTGTTATTAATTGATTTCCATAAAATAGAAAAAAAGATATTAAGTGATCTCTCAAAAGCAAGCATTTTTTCTTTAAAAATGCTTGATGTTAGTCTAGATGCTTGGCTTAATAAAGATCTCAATTTAGCAAATGAGAACATTAATTCTGTCAAAGAATTAATAGATACATGTGAAAATATAAATTTCAGATTGGATAAATTTCCTGAATTTTCAGTTCCTATAGGTTACATAATTGAAAGTATTAGAAGAACAGGAGAATATTCAGTTGATATATCTGAAGTAATAATTAATAAATTAATTTAAAATATTTTTAACATAATCAATAGCGAAGATTGATTTATTTCATCTGATTCCTTTATATTCTAACATATATACCTATTTTTGTCAAAATTTTTTATATTCGCTTTCATTATTGATATAAATTGATATTATGTTAATTTAGATTAAATAAGATTGTGAAATTCAAAGTATTATACATTAATGATCTCCATAGCAGATATGAAGAATTTGCGAAAATTGCTTCTATAATACATAAATTGAAAGATATAAATACATTATTTTTAGATGCTGGTGATAACGTAGATCTTGCTAGTATAGAAACAATTGGAACTAATGGCAAGATTAGTTCTGAAATGTTAAACGAATTTGGTTGTGTAGCAAGAGTTTTAGGGCATTGTGAAGGATTTTTGGGTAACGAGGTAATTGAATCTATTTGCAAGTCATCTAATTTTCCTGTAGTTACATGTAATATTTATGATATAAAAGGAAGGAAACTAAAAGGTTTAGAGGACTATACAATTTTTACATTAGGATATCTAAGAATTTTAATAATTGGCGTAACTGTTGCCTATAATGAATTTTATAATCTAGTTAATCTTTTAGTGAAAGATCCTATAGCAGAAGTAAAGAGAGTTTTCTCAGAAGTTAATAGAAATGATTACGATCTAGTCCTTGTTTTATCTCATCTTGGTTTAAACTTAGACCAAGAGCTTGCGAAAACAATAGAAAATATTGATGTTATAATTGGTGGGCATTCTCATACTGCGATTGATAATAATTATTCTGAAAATGGTGTAATAATTTGTCAAGCTAATCATCATGGGAAATGTATTGGTGAATTAATGATTACTTACGATTTAAAGCAAAAAGAAATTCAGAGTTTTCAGAATCGATTGATTCCCGTCGGTAATAATATACCTAACCACAAAATTAAACAATTAATTCTTCGGAATTATGATATTGCTCAAAAGAGATTAGCTCGACCTTTATATTTAATTGAAAGACTTTTAACACATTCTTTTACAGAAGAAAGTGAATTAGGAAACCTATTAGCTGATGGATTAAAAGATTTTTTAAATGCTGAATTAGGAATTATTAATAGTGGTGTTTTGAACCATAGTCTCGAACAACCAGTCGTTACAAAATTAGTGTTACATGGAATATGCCCTTCTCCTTTAAATCCGACATTAGTTGAATTAAAAGGGAGCGATATTATCTCTACTTTAGAACAATCATTACTTCCCGAATATCAGATGAAGGATGGAACCGGCAGGGGATTCAAGGGAACTTGGCTAGGTAATGTACAAGTTTCTAGTAATGTTCGAATATTTTATGATCCCGATGAAGAACCATTATCAAAAATTAAAACCATCACTATTGATGGTAAATTAATAAAAAATGATAAGTGGTATAAAGTTGCAACTTCTAACTATTTACAACGTGGGATGGGTTATTCAGCTTTAGGTAAATGCAGAAATGAAAAATATAAAGCTGAAATGTTAGAAAATATACTTATGATTTATTTAAAGAAAAAGAAATTTATAAAACAAGCTACTGTAAAAAGATTTCTTCAACAAGTATCATAAATATAAGTCCTGTAAGTGATTGGAGGAGTGCAGTGGATAAAAAATTTAACTACTTCCATCCATGCCAATCTTATCCTATATCTGATCTTGATGTAAAAGTTCCTAGATAATTATGATAACAAATTAAATACATTTTTTTCCCCATTTAAGTAAGGAAACGATAAGATTTTCTCGTGAGAGGTCGCCTTGAGTTAATTGGCCTATAATACTTTCTTTTCCAAATAGATTCTTTATTATTTTTCTTATCAGTTTTTTTCCAGAATATCCTTCTTTCAGAAGTTTTCTATGATATTCATGGGTTTTTATATGTAAGTTTTCAATTTCTTCCATTTTCTTTATTAAAATTTCTCTCCCCTGCAATACTCCATTCCCAGCAGAAAAAATAAGTAAATCATTCATATTCTCTGTAAATTCATACAATTTAGATAGAGATTGATATATTAGTGAAATATCCTCTTGAATATCACTGTTTTTACCAAAGATCATTTTGTATTTTGGTTGTACAGCATCAGCAACAAAAACCCATTGTTGATCTTTTTCAATTAAAGCAACCAGGTCTGGAGCATGTCCCTTCATAGGAAATAATTTAAATTTGTATTTTTTTGATTTAGTTATTATTGGTTTATCAATAACTATTGCCCTAACAGGTAATAGTTTTTGCCCCCATACTATTTGACGATATTCAGGATATATATTACCCTTTTTTAAAAGATCTACTGCTTTTTCACTAGCATATATTGGTATTCCGAATTCAGTATTTAACATGCTTGCCCCACCAGCATGATCCTCATGTGTATGTGTAATGAAACATTTATCAATCATTTGATTGGAGTCGAGTGAATTAACAAATTTTTTAAGATCATTTTCTCCACCTGGAGCACCAGTATCAATAAGAAGACCATCTACTAAATAACAAGAAGTAAAGTAGGGATAAGGCATTAAATCATTATCTGAAGCCCATTGCCACTCTAAGATTTCATTATTACAGTGATAAATTATACGAACAACCATAAGTGGAGTCTACTATTGATAATTGAAAAATAAAAAATGGTTTATTTTATCCTACTTCAATTTTTTTTGGTGGAATAAAAACATGTCTCAGACCAACTTTTTTCAAATGTATGGCCCCTTCAGGACAATGATGGGCACAAACACCACAACCAATACAGTTTTCTTCCCTTACCACTGCTAAAGCATCTTCTAAATCAATTGTATGCATTGGACATTTCTCCACACAAGTTCCGCACCCAATACAATCTTCTTCATTTACTTCAGCTAAATAGTTAGAAATTGTATAAAATGGTGTTACTCCTTTATTAAAAAGTTGAAATACACCACAACAACAATTGCAACAGTTACAAATTGCTTCTAAATCTCTTTCTGAGTCTTGGTGTATATGAAATGCTTTATGAACTAAGCCCGCATCTTCAGCTTCTCTTAATACCTTTAAGGCTTCATCTTTTGTTATTGAATTAGCAAAATCTTTTTCAATGCAAAATTTAGCAGTTTTACCAAAAAGGAAACAATTTGTTCTTGGAGCATCTATTTCACAAGGTTCATCAATTAAATCTTTCTCATGACGGCAATAGCAAAGAGCTACAGCAATATCATCATATTTATCAATGATTCTTTTTACATCTTCTCTGGCTAAAATAATTTCTGATTCAGCATCTACTTCTTTCTCTACTGGTATCACTCGATCTATTGGAGGAAAATTTTTATATTGAGGAATTAAGGATTCATAAATTTTCGATGTAAGTTTACCCATTTCTCTGAATATTGTGTCGAATAGTCGGGCGAGTTTTTTCTCCCGTTCACCCTCCCCAGGGCGCATTAATTGAAACTCAAACATGCCAGGAAATGGAGGTTGTAATCGAAATACAGTAATCCCTGTTGATTCGCTTTGGGTACCCACTATTACTCCTTTATATTGTAGTTTATCCAACATTTTCATTAATGTGTCATCATCTAAATCTGATTTCTTTTTAATTTCATCAAGATTCATGTTTGGTTTTCGATTATATACATTGATAATAAATTTAGCTTGCTCTTCTGTAACTATATTTTGTAATAACTCAATTAAAGTATCAATTACTGGAAATGGCATTTTTCCTGCTTTAATAATTACACGTGAAAGCTTATACCAGATTTTATCATGCATTATTAAGATATCCTTATTTAAAGTTTCTTATATTGTTATAATTGAGTAAAATTTTGATGATTTAATTACATTATGAGAATTCTTAATAAAACCACAATTTTTAACCATATTAAAATTCATAGCAAGAATCCACAAAATCTTAGGACTCTCATAATTTTTTAATTAATTATTCTTATACACAGATTAACATAAGAACATGGGTTTAAGGAGAGATAAATTTATGTTAAGTCAAGTCCAAGCTAGAATAGATAGAATAGAGCTTTCGATAAATCTTTTAGAAGAGCATTTACACAAATTTGGAAACCAATTACTACCACGACCTCTTAAATTTATAAGAAATCAAATTAAATTCTTTAAACATGAACTCCAAATAAGGAGAGATTATCCTCCATAAAAATAAAATTGTTTTTTCCTATTTTACTTAAGTTTTTATGTATATTCTTAAAATGATATTTATATACTCTAAGAGAATATTTTCCTTTGAAGAACTCAACGCTATACATAAAAATAGTAAATATAAAAATAATATTAACTTCTAAATCCATATTCAATAAAAAACTATATTATTTCTTTTAATAATACTTATGGAAAAAAGTACAGTAGTATTAAAAAAGCGATATATTGGAATCTTTTCATTAAATTATTTCACTCAAGGCATTACACAGTCGTTCTTCACCACAATTATACCAATCTATTTATTACAATTAATTACAACGTTAGATGCAGGTGAGATTTCTTCAGTTATGTCAATGGTTCTTCTTCCTTTTGGTGTGAAATTCATTTATGGGATACTTTCTGATAAATTTGGTTTAAAGAAGATGGGCAGAAGAAAACCTTGGATAATCTTCCCTTCGATTATATCGGGTTTACTCTGGATATTAGTGCCTTTTGTATTAACACCTGATAATGCTATGTTAATGATAACACTTCTGGGTATTATGATTGTTATTGGTGTAGCAATGGGAGACACTGCAATTGATGGACTCATTCTCGATCTTTATCCTAAAGAAAGACTTGGACGAGTCCAGGGAATATGTTGGGGATTTAGATCTGTAGGGATCATTGCTGGTGGACCATTAGTTGTAATGCTTTTTTTAGGTCTGAGAGGTGTTGTAGAGGTTTCTTTTATAATTCTAGGGATTGCTATGATAGTATTTCCCTTTTCAGTATTACTCGTTAAAGAGGTGGAAAAATCTATAGAGATAAATGCACTCGAAAATCTTAAGGTAATTTTTGGTACGCGTAAAAATTGGAAAGTATTTGGATTTTCATTATTTAATGCAATTAGTGATGGTGTAATATTTATAATTTTACCACTTTTTGTACTCATTCAATGGGGATTAGTTGGTGCTACGGGATCTGAAATCGATCTTATTGGAAATGCTGACTTATATGCACCTAGTGCTCTAGTTGCTTTTATTGTCGGCTTAGGAGTTATAACTGGAGCTATAATTGGAGGGAGAATTGCCGATCTACAATCTCGAAAACGTAGTGTTTATTATTCATTTTTCATTACAACAGGTTCTTTCTTGCTTTTTGTAATCCCTGTACCATGGTATATTATGATGATATTTGCATTTATTATAGGTAGTTCCTCTGGTTGGAAAAATTCTGCATTTTCAGCTGTAATTGGGCAGGAATCACAACTTTATCCTGAAATGGACAGTACTTATTATGCAACCTGTAATTCTTTTGTTAATTTAGGGAGTGTTATAGGATTACAACTAACGAGCATTCTATTTATAAGTTTCGCTGGATTCCCCGTATTTGGAACTTATGCGCTTATCTTTTTAATAATGGCAATCCTAATAAATGTTGATCTTCTTCCCTTTTTCATGATGGATCCTAAAGAATATGAGATAAATAAAGATAGATCTGAATAGGAATACCTAATTTTTTTATTTATTTCTGTTGATAATGTATTTTGTATTACTTTTTCGAAAAATTTTTATCATTTAAATAATGATTATGTTAACACATTTCTAATCCTAATTTTAAATAATAGGTGTTTTAAATGAAATTAGAATATTCTAAGAGAGTTAAAAGGCTCCCAACATATATTTTTGTGGAGATAGAACAATTATTATCAGAAAAAAGAAAGAAAGGGATTGATTTAATTCCTCTGGGAATTGGAGATCCTGATATAGCTACTCCTGATTTAATCATCAATGAATTAATAAAACAAGTTAAAAAACCTGAGAATCAAAAATATCCGGCAAGTATGGGAGAAGAAGATTTTAGAGGGGTAGTTGCTAGATGGTATAAAATTAGATTTAATATCAATTTAGATCCAAAAGAGGAGATTTCAAATGTAATTGGAGGAAAGGAAGGAGTAGCTAACATTGCAAGAGCATTCGTAAATCCTGGAGATATAGTACTTTGTCCTAATCCAGGATACCCTGTTTATGAGAACGGAGCAACAAAACTATGTGATGCAGACCCTTATTCAATGCCGTTATTGAAAAAAATCAATTTTTTACCTGATTTAGAGGCAATTGATAGAAAGATTCTTAAAAAAGCAAAAATGATGTATTTAAATTATCCAAATAACCCTACTGGTGCAATAGCACCGAAAGAATTCTTGAAAAAAGTGGTTGATTATGCTCAAGATTATAATTTTTTTATAGTTCATGATAATCCTTATTCAGAATTTACATTTGATGATTATATTGCACCCTCAATTTTACAAATAGATCAAAACCATGTTGAAATTAATAGTGCATCTAAAATGTTTAATATGACTGGATTCCGGTGCGGTTGGGTTGCTGGAAATAAAGATATTATACAAGGATTAAGAAAGATTAAATCTCAAATTGATTCTGGTTGCCCTAAGTTTATCCAAAGAGCAGTAATGAAAGGATTAAATGAATATAAATCTCAAAAAAAACCAGAAATAATAGAAAGAACGGTAAAAATATATGAAAAGCGACGAGATATTCTAATTAAAGGATTAAATGATATTGGTTGGACAACAAACAAACCTCAAGCAACATTTTATGTCTGGACTCAAATTCCTGAAAAATATCGTGATAATAGCTGTATGGAGTTTGTAAAAAAATTAATAGAAATAGGAGTTGTCGTCACCCCAGGGATAGGATTTGGTCAATATGGAGAAGGTTTTGTAAGATTCGCTTTAACTCAACCAGAACAACGTATAAGAGAAGCAATTGAAAGAATTAATACGTTGATAAATAAAAAAAATTAAAAAAAAAGTTATTACAATATAGAAGATCCTTAATATTTTTACCTCAGCCTTTTTCTCATTTTCAGTCTCAATGCTTTCAGTCTTCTCTCATCTTCAGCTTCAAGGCTTTCTGAAAATTCATTTGGGACATCTAATGACATCATAACTGGGGCTTTATAAGAATCCCAATCTTTATAATAATCCAATATCAGATCCATTTTATCTGATTCTTCTACCAATAGTTTTCACCTCCAATCTTTTTTTGAATCCTTCACTTGGAGAATCAAATCTACTATTGACCTATTTCAAATCAATTCCAATGAGTTGTAGTCATAAAAGAGAACAAATCAGTAAAAATTATAAGAAAAAGGTCAAGAGTTTTGATTTATTCTCTTTCATAATACTATCTTTAATGGGATAATAAAGGCCCTCTTATAGCCTGCCCATGTACAAGTAGTATTATGATGTGAAAAACTCATTATTTAGAATATGAATAATAACCTTATAAATTTTCCCATTCTTTTCCCATTTGTCAGATTATTAAGATTTATACTTACTTGTCAATTACACAGAATCCTTTAAAAACCTATTAAATTGATTTTACTTTTAACTAAAATATTAAGCTAAATGATAATAACATGGTTTTAAAGTGAAATGAATAAAAAAATTGTATTAATCGGAGCAGGCTCAACCTCTTTTGGTTTACCCATGTTTAATGATATCTATTTAAGTGAGGTTCTGAGAGATTCAACAATTGTTCTTCATGATATTAATGATGAGAAGTTAGAAATGGTTTATGAACTCTTAATGGTTGAAAATGAAAAGCGAGATAATAAATTCAGTCTTGAACGGACAACTGACAGGATTAAAGCACTGAATGGTGCAGATTTCATAATTAATTCAATAGAGGTTGGAGATCGAATGGAATTATGGCGGCAAGATTATAGAATATCAAGAAAACATGGTTCTACACAAATTCTAGGAGAGTGTGGTGGACCAGGTGGTACATTTCATGCGTGGAGAATAATTCCTCCAATTGTTGAGATAGTTAGAGATGTTGAGAAAATTTGTCCAGATGCTTTTTTCATTAATTTTTCAAATCCTATGTCTCGAGTTTGTTTAGCAATTAAAAGAAGTGTAAAAAATTTAAAATTTATTGGACTATGCCATCAAATAGGATTCATGGTAGAACATTTACCTAAGCTGTTTAAAAAGCCTATAAATGAGTTGAAAATGAAAGTAGCGGGGCTTAATCACTTTGCATTTTTATTGGGAGTAGAGGATTTATCTATAGGAAAAGATTTAATACCATCTTTTAATAAAAATGCCATGAAATATTTTAATGAACATGATGATAGATTTGAATTTTCAACTTTAACTTTCGAGGTTTTTAAGAGATTTGGATATTTTCCATATGTTGGGGATAACCATCTAGGAGAATACTTGCAGTTTGGAGAAGAATTTACTAAAACCCAAGATATGATTGATTGGATAGACTATATTGATAAAGAAGGTGAACTTGTGTATGAAAAGTTTCTCAATTATTATAAAAGACTTAAGAAAGGGAAATATCCTAAAAAAGGAATATTGTACAAAACACCCTCTGTAGAAAGAGCTATCCCCATAATTGAAGCGATAATAAATGATGAAAATTCTTATGAAACCGCTGTAAATATTCCTAATGATAACATAATCGATAATTTACCACAAGATCTTATACTAGAGTGTTCTGCAACTATTAATAAAAACGGTGTTCATGGTGTTAAATATAGTGATTTGCCCAAAAATATTGCTGCAATACTTCGCATAGAAGCTACAATTCAAGATCTTTGCGTTGAGGCAGTTCTAAAAAACTCTAAAGATATTGCGATCGTATGTTTAGCTATTGATCCTAATGTTGGAAGTTTTGAAATGGCAGAAAACATCTTTAATGAGATGCTTGAACTACAAAAAAGTTATTTACCTAATTTTAAATAATCTGCATAATTTTTTAGAGGAATACAATAATAAATTCGCTAATTTTTACCACCAAAATAAAAGTTTTACCACTATTTTCTCAACTTTTACTAGTAATATTCGAATTAATCTTTAAATGTTCTTAACGAATTAGTAAATATACTTCTGATATATTTATAAACCCATATTTTCATTATTCTCACGATTTAATTAAAGTTGTGTTGGGCGTTGCAATCAGATAATAGTGATAATTCGCAAGAAAGGATTAGAAAAGCTACAGAATTACTGCAGAAATTCTGGTGGTTTTCATTTTTTTTAATTATTGCTCCATTAATAGTAGCGATTATTATTTTCTCAATTTTTAACTACGCTAGACTTTCTTTATTCATTGCATTATCTTTATCAGTTGTAAGCTTTATTTTTGCTTTGCTTTTTTTTTATAAAGCTTTTGATAAATATAGAACTAATCCATTTTTTCTTAATAAAAAGAATAATCTTACCGCAAGAATTCATATCCTTTTTCTGATTTCTGTCCTATCATTTGTTTCAACTCCTATTTTTATACTTATTTCACCATATGACTCCTTTTTTCACCTTCCAATTATTAGTTATGCAGCTCTTTATAATATTGTTTATTACTATTATTATTTTCAACCAATAGATTTTTTTAACTTATCTGAGGAGGAATTCAAACATGCAGGCAGTTTTGATTTAATAGTTAAGCAGCCCTACAATTTCTTGGTTGGTATTAATCACATCATCCATATCATTT
This sequence comes from Promethearchaeia archaeon, assembly GCA_036478875.1. Classification (GTDB taxonomy): domain Archaea; phylum Asgardarchaeota; class Lokiarchaeia; order Sigyniarchaeales; family SOKP01; genus Loki-b32. The sequence continues at coordinate 61,746 of JAZGEW010000010.1, forward strand.
TTTTAGTTTATACTGCTTATACTAACTTTTCTTGGCTTTTTGCTCTTATAACAAACTTAATCTTTTATTTCATCACATTAACATGGACTAAAAATCAAATTAAAGAGATCAATGAATCAATAGCTAAAAAAAGACCAGTTTTAAAAGAATTAACATCTTTTAAACGACGAATTGTAGTTTGTATAGTTAGCCTTATTTTTTTCATACTGATTCAAATGCCTTTCGTTATTACATTACTCAGCCCACCGGGAGCCCCGAGCTTAGATCTGATAAATAGTTCTTTTTTAACAATAATATTTATCTTGTTCTATTTTAAATCTAGGTTTTACGTTGATTATTATTATGGTTCAAAACTCAGTCTCTATGATAAGCCTGAAAAAATTGAAAAATCTGAGGAAAGCTCCCCTCTATTAAGTACTAAATATCAAAAATACAATTCATATTTATCTGGAATTTTAATTCTATTAATAACACTATTCTCTTTCCTGATTCAAATACCTTTATTAATCTTAATTATTCTTCCATTCATCTATATACTACTTCATTATGAGCAGAAGTATGAACTCTGTTCAAAAAAGTACAATAAATTCGTGATTTTATTAAATTCTATTGCTATTCTGATATATATCTCTTTTGGAATAATACTACCTAGAACAGAGACCATTTTATTAAATTTTTTGGCATTTTGCATTTCTTTGTATGTTGTTTTGCAGATATTTGTTAAATTGGAATATTTCATTAAAGAAAATATTATAGTAATTCAAAACTTACTTGCTGTTGCGAGTTTTTCTTTAATCATTTATTCATTCTTTCCAATATTTATTGTCCAATACTCCACTTTTACATCAAACCCATTATTAATTTTTATTTCACATGTCCTCTTACACTCATTAGTATTATCAGTAATCTTTTTAATCTCCCAATATGTTTTAGGGGTGAGGTACTTTTATGGTAAATCCCCGAAATTATTCAGGGTTGTTGTATTAATAAATAGCTTTTTAGTTGAATTTTTTATTTTTACTTTCATTTTTTTTAGGATCTATTTCTTAATCGAACTAATTCCTTTTCTACAAGGAATAATAATAGCATCAGTTCTATTTCCTATTTTTTTCATGTTTTTTCTTTTCATAAATTATGGATTACATGTGTTTCCTCTAAAGTATTTCTTGACATTAACCTATTTTTCTCTGTGGATATTTATTTTTGATTTTTTTATATCTTTATTGATAATATCTTTATTTACTACCTATTTTATTATAATACCGCTAGCCTGTATTATTACATCTATTTTTTATTACAATATCTTAAAGTTTGGGTTGAAATTGGAAAGAGTTGATGAATCCAAATTTAAAAAATACGCAAAAATCAATTCTTATTTATTAACAGTTGAACTTTTTTCTCTATTTAGTTTGCTATTTTTTAGTGCTTTTCAAGCGCTTTCGTTATTTGAGAATATAATTTATTCAACATATTTATCATTGGCATTAGTCTGTGGATTGATTAATCTATTTTCGAAAAAAGATATATTTTCTGAAGATCTTTATATAAAATTAAACACATTTATTCTGCTGTATACCTCCGTAATAGCATTTTACTATTTCTTATTGCTTACACTTGATACCCTTTATGTTTTTATAATTCCTCTTATGGTTTCTAACATAACTGTTTACATTCCAATTTTATATTTAAAGAAGAAAAAACTATACCCTAAACTTATCTCTAAATCAATAAGAATAAATAGTATATTATTAACAACTACGATATCGTTAATTCCAACTATTACAGGTTTGGAATTATACTTTTTGGTTGTATACTTCGATTTAATATTCTTATTAATGACAGTAATTAATTTCACTTTGTATATTTTGTTACTAATTTTCACAATCAGTTATCAGGTATTAAAAAAAGTCAGTAGTGATGAAAAACAAGCAAATATATATCTGAAATTGCAGGTGCTCATATCATTTTGTATTGGTATTACAACAATATTTTATTATTCATTTTTCTTACTAATCGGCACCTTATATTATTACATTATCTTACCTCCAATTTTTACTTCTTGCTTCCTATACATCCCTCTCTTTTTGTCTTATAAGAGAACGATTTTCAATATTGAACAAATAAAAAGAGCAATAATTTTAAATACTATAATTCTAACAGGGTTATTCACTTCGATTCCAGTACTAATTGGTCTGAATTTATTCTGGTTAGGTTTTGTTTTTAATTTCTATATTTTTGTATTGAATATTTTAAATTCCTCCATATATATCTTCTATGTATTTTTGTTAATTCTAATTAATTTATCAAGAAAGCTTAAGATCAAGGTAAAATACATCTTAGATTTCAATCGACTTAAAATTATTATTTTATTTAGTATTTCTATTACAACCATCTTCTGCTATCCCTTCTTCTTATTAATCAATACTCTTTATGGAATATTCATACCAATAATTTCATTACTCTTTTCTTGGTTCTTCCTTTTTTATTATTCTTACAAGCAAGAATATTTCAATTTAGAATTTGTTAAAAAGTTAACAATATATAATTTTATTATCTTCTCTTGTTTGATTATTTCTTTACCAACGATTATAGGTTTAGAATTAACGAGAATTGGATTAAGAGCAAACATAATATTAATAATAACTATAACCTCATTCTTACTATTTAGTTTTCTAAAGATTTCTGAAGTCATAAGTGTGAAAATTAAATTGAAAGAGAACTACATTAAATATTTCAAATTATCTGGAATGATTTCTTGGTTTATATTTACAGTGCTTCTCTCTTATTATATCGCATCGATTTTTATTGTGGAATTAGATTTTACCCCAATAACGTCTTTAATTTTAGCTTGTTGTTTCTTTACTTTCTTTATTTTGAGCATATATACAGTAGAACTGATATCTAATTATTTTCCAGATTATTCAAATGTTAAGTATTTTCAAGATATAATCATCTATGGAATAATACTCTCAGTATCATTTGTTTTTACATTTTTAGGGCTCTCAACCGGCCTTTTTTCTTTTATTTTTCTGTTGCCTACAACATTGAGTACATCATTCTTAATTGGTTTCTTTCTTGTCGTTTTTATTTTATTTCTGATTACCTGTGATAAACAATTGCAATTGACACAAACTAAAATTGTTACTAAGCTAGTATCATGGCTAACTATAAAGATAATTATATGTATTTCAATCCTTTCAATAATCGAATTTTACGGATTTCCCTTCTCTATCATTAATAAAATATTGTTGTTTTCATTAACGTTCACATTTTTAACACCTTTAAGTCTTTTTATATTGGAGAATTTGAGGTTTATTTCATCTGAAAAACAAATATTATTGAAAAAAATCACTCTAATTATATTTATAGTTTCTTTATTGAGTTTATATAGTGAATTTCTTTATAGTTTAATATATGTAATCCCTATCTTTTCTTTTTTTCCTTTTATCCAGATAACGGCCATCATCGCTAATCTATTTTTATTTTTATATTATTACATTTTAAGATTTAACAAAATAGTAGAAGAAAATTCAGTGTTTGAATTATACAAACTTTATTTCTTGTCCTTTTTATTGTTCTTGAGTTTACTTTATTTTGGTTCAATTCTTTCAATTTTCCTCATATTAATCTCATATTCAATAATCCTTTCTCAGAGGAGTATTATCCCCATTTTTCGATTTCTTTCATACTTCTTACTCAGTTATTTTACATTCCTCGAAATTGTGGTTATTCTCAGTACTAATAATATTATAGCAGGTTTTGATATAGCATTGACAGGTATATTCCTTATTATATATCTCTTATCTATGAGTGGGGTTTTAACTTTCTCCATTTTGCTAAACATAAAGAAAAATAACAATCTAGAAAAATTTTATCTATATTCTGTTATTTCTCTTTTATCTTTTGTTTCATTGATGACCTTTACCAATATTCTGATTATTTATAACATAACAATATCACTTTTCATATTATTGTTATTTATAGGGATTTTCTTTTATCACCAAAAAGATGAGCGATATAAATGGTTTATTAAACCTTGTGTAATTTTATTTATTTTTGATCTAATTAGCTTTTTATCAGGTTTTTGGCTATTTAGTAATCAGATTTTTGGTATGTATAATGCAATTCTAACTTTTACACTCACATTGAGTATAACAGGATTTGGATTTGTACTGATGTATAATGATGCGCCAGCAAGATTTAGAAAAAGATCCTTTTATATTGTCCTCATATCAATCGTACTCTCATTTCCAACATTTGTATACTTTCTTGTTATTGCTGCGTTGTCTATGCCCTTATGGTCTTTAATCCCTTTAATAGTAGTGATTGATTTTGGTGTTTTCTTATTTTATTTTTCTATCGGAATTTATCAGTGGAAAATATCAAGGGCGATTTGGAGGTCTGGATGGTATGCTTGGAACATTTTACCCATTGTAAATTGGTTTATAATCTATCAAAACCTAACAGGAATCGATATTGTTACAAGCTCATTGAGAATTGGAATTTTCGATGTGAGTGGCTCAATTATTTTATCTATAATAATTTGCTCTTTATTTTTCTTACCAGTAATGTATAGTAAAATCAAGAAATACTTTTCTCAAATATTTTTTATTATTTGGGGTGAAAGTTTATTTTTACTTTATTGGATTAGTCAAAATTTATTTGTAACGGATATTCTTCTAAGAAATTTATCTTTCATTATGTTTTCAGTGACTTTACTAATACCATTATTAGCGATTTTTAAATTTTGGAAAATAATTTCGATTTTTTGGTTATTTCCATTAACATTTATTAATGCAACATTTTTGCTATTTTATCTGATGTCAATCGGAATCTCATTAGAAATAACAATATCCATTGATATTTTAGTTATAGGATTATTTTTAATTGTGTACTCATTTTTCCCGAATATTAGATCTGTAGGTATTGTCTTAATAAGCGCATATATGATAACTACATTAGGAATTTTCTTGACGATCTATTTCATTCTTTATTCAATTATATTAAACCCAATCTTTTCTTTAAACATTAGTTTTATTGTAATTGGGTTCAGTCTTTTTTCCTCTAAATTTGTTGAAATACCAAAAAGAATTATAGATTTATGTCTTTCTTGGATTTTAATTTTCAACTTTTCTTGGTTTACCTTCAATACAATCAGTTTATTTCCCAATTTAATAATATTCGCATTTTCGTTAGCGTTAACCGTATTTGGATGCTCCTTTTTTATATTTAATCGCTATAAAATGAAAATCTCTATTAATAAAATAATTCCGTCTTTAATAGTGGCAGTTGGAGCATCATCATCAATCACATCCTTAAGTTTTATTATATTTAACGCAACACCGGGTATTTTAATTTCTACGTTTTCTTCAGTGTTTATTATATTCCTATACTTTATATTTATTGAATATCGCTATATTCTCTGGTTTCTCATTCCAATTCCTATAACAACACCTATTTTAGAACATCTACTAATATTTGAAGTAATCCAACCCTTTTGGCTTTTAACATGGGCAATGCTTTACCTTTTTTCTTTTCAAATTTTAATTAACTTATTTAAAAATACTGTAAAGGAAGAAACACCAGAAATAAAGAACAGTTTATTAAAGCTATATCAAGATAGGAATCAATTAAGAGGGCTTAATCTTACTTGTTTTCTTCTGAATTCAATATTTTTTTCCTTATTTATGGCAATTATTATACCAAATTTATTTTTACCACTAATATTTTCTCATATTTTATTAGTTTACCAAATATCTGATTTTCTAATAATTTGGCCATTTTTATTTTTGTTTTGTATGAAATATTTAGAAAAATCGGAGTTAAACATAAAGAAAAAAGCCCTTTTACGTTATTTCAGCAAAATAAGTTCTGTTTTCTATCTTTTAATTCCTATAGCATTAGGTATCAATATTTTTCTATATATGATTTTCATTAATTCGAGCCTTGTAATATCACTTTATGTAGTATTACTTGTAGTAAGTGGATTGGTATTTTTTGAGGTCTCCTTAATAGATCGGAATATTTTATCTTTCTTATTTAATTCATCCCGGAACAAATTTACTTTATGGTCTTGGTTTGTTTTTAGTAATGTTTTGTCTCTGTTCCTCTTTTTATTTCATTTAAACTATTTCCTTCTAGTTTTAACCATTTCACTTTTAGGACTAATTTCTCTTCATTTCTTATCTTACTTAGACGTTTCTAAACCAATGATTTCTAAAGGTCGTTTAATACTCATTTATAACTCATTTATTTGGAGTTCTTTTTACATAGCGTCTATAATCTCTGATGGATTGATACTGATCTTTGAAGAATTAATAGGATTTACCTACAATTCGTTGTTATTCCAAAACTCATCAATTCTATTATTTATTTTGAGTGTTACTTTCGTTAAAATTGAAAAAAATTTAAAAAATAGGATTGAATTTATTCTTTTCATTATATTCCAGGGATTATTTGCAGTTAATTTAATTTATATATTCATATTATATGGTTATTTAAACTTCTTCTCAATAAATTTAGTAATTTTTATAGAGGTATGCCTTTCATTCATATCCGTTTATTATTTCAATATTATATTAGCTAAACAAAAATATCCGAATTTTCTTCCTAAAATACATTCAATATTGGTTTTGATATTGTATTGTGAAATAAGTATCATGATTTATGATTTATTAAGTAGAGTTATAGGAATTTATGAAAGTACTATAGTATCTCTTTCTGTATTATTGATTCTAACATCAATAGATATTTATTCAGTTAAAAAGATAAAAGAGGGCTATGCACGCTTAATTCATACTATCAGCTTTTTTACTATTTCAGTAATAGCATTTCTAATCTTATATAACTATATCTCTCAATATCCATTCTTTCTTGGTTTAGGAATTTTTATTTTTATGATAATGCAATTTTATACTAATTATTCTCTCTTTAAGTCATTAGAGGATTTATTCCCAAAAGGTCAAGTTACTCTTAAGAAAAATCAAATAATTATTCAACAATTAATCGGAACAGGTTTCTACGCTACAATATGCATATTCTTAGTTCAAATTTTAATTTGGCAAAGAGTCGAATTACAATTAATCCTTTTAATTTTAAGTCTTTTAATCCATGGATTAATGATTGTAGACAAATTTCTATTGAAATTTTTAGGGGAATTCACTAACTATATTCAAGTAATATCTTGGATCTCTATTATGACATTTACCTCAACCTATTCAATGTGGCTTTATAGTACTTATTTTGTCGCTTTCTTTTTTACAGTTATTCCCATCATCGTTATTATCCTAATCCTTGAGCTTGCTTATCTTATTAACTTGTTAGCTTTTTGGAAATTCGTTGCTTCCAATAAAGAAAAAATTAGATTTTATTTAATTATAACAACATATCTTAATTTTATAACCTGGCCTTTATATTTTGCTTCTTTGAATCTCTTTCACATCATTAATTTAGTGTTAGCTTCTTTTTTCATTATGTTTTTAATAACTTTAATTGATAATGTTTTAAAGGAAGATTTCCGAAAATCCTTAAGATCATTCTCGATTCTAATAATTGGGGGATTATTATCAATTGATACTTTCTTATTGCTTGATTCTATCCCGAATTTCAATATTTTTTTGAATTTAAGTATTTGTTCCCTAATTATACATGTATTAATGATAATAGACAGTTATATGCTAAAATTTATAGGGAAATTCACTAATTCCATTAAAATAATATCTTGGATCTTAATTATGACATTCACATCAACCTATTTAACGTGGCTTTATAGTACTTATTTTATCACTTTCTTTTTTAGGATTATTCCCATCATCATTATTATCTTAATCCTTGAGCTTGCCTATCTTTTCAAGTTGTTGGCTTTTTGGAAATTCGTAACTTCCAATAAAGAAAAAATTAGATTTAATTTAATTATAGCAACTTATCTTAATTTTATCACATGGCCTTTATATTTCGCTTCATTAAATCCATTTCACATCTTCAATTTAGTATTAGCTTCTTTTTTCATAATGTTTTTAATAACTTTAATTGATAATGCTTTAAAAGAAGATTTCCGAAAATCCTTGAGATCTTACTCATTTCTCATAATTGGAGGTTTAATATCAATTGATCTGTTTTTTATGTTCTTTTTTATATTAGGGCTCAATTTTTACCTAACTTTAAGTATCTCTTCTTTAGTTTTTGTATTATTCTTAGGAATAAAAATAAAACCATTTAAAGGACACTCAGCCGGAGCTCTAGTATTTTGGATAGCAATCTTTCTTCTATTAAGTCCAATTATATACCATGTATCGTTATCTTTTATCATTACGGGAATATTCTTTACCTTTACAGTTTTAATTTATCCCTTTGTTTTCCTTTTAGAAGAACTAAGAGAACTTATTAATAAAATCATTGAAGCATTAACAAGGATCTTTACACATCTCAGAATTTTAATCAAGAACATGTTTATTAGAATTTTCATAATATTCAAAAGGTATTTTAAGTTTTTCTGGATACTTATTAGCGCTTGTATAGCATCATTCATTGGAATCCTATTTTCTGAAGCTATACTTAATTTTTTAAATCCAATACATGCAACTCTTTTAATATTCCCTATTTTTGGTATAATATATTCTCTTAAACCTTCTGAAAAAACTGAAGATGTTGATATAATGTTTAGACGTAGAATGTTACGTTTGGTTATCAGCTGGGGTAGTATAATTATAATTATGTTTTCTTTTATCCCTTCTGATTACTATATTTTCACTACTTGGATTTCAATTTGGATTTTGGGAGCAATACTATTGCCCTATATTATTTTCAAGGAGAAAAATGAAAATATTTCAATTAAGTGGAGGTTTTATACATTAATAATTTTGATTTCAATGCTTATTTTATTTGGAATATTATTGTTGGTATACAGTTCTATATGATTAATTAATTAATGATTAATAAAGATAAAAATCAGTTAAAATGGTCTAACTTTACATTTGTCTTTCTTTCTTTATTTATAGCAATCATTTTACCTTCACATTTTGGTTAATAATATTTTTATTACTAAGCCCAATAATCTATCATGTTTCATTATCATATCTCTTTAGTGGTATTATTTTTAGCTTAATGATTTTAGTTTTTCCATTTGTTTTCCTTTTAGAAGAATTAAAAGAGCTTTTTAGTAAGTTAGTTGATGTTATTTATAAGCTCTTTAAAAAGATCGAAGTCATAGTTACGAACTTTTTTATCAATGTTATCAAATTGGTTAAGAATCATATCAGATCTATTTGGATTATTATGTGTATGTTTGTTTCAATATTACTTGGTGTTCTTTTTTCTCCCGCAATATTAAACCTTTTAAATCCGATCCATTCAACACTCTTAATATTTCCTCTTTTTGGTCTTCTTTATTCTCTAATCCCATCTAAAAAATCTGATGATGCTGATATTAGGTTTAAACGTAGAATGATCCGTTTAATTATCAATTGGGGTAGTATTATCGTAGTTTTGTTTGCTTTTATAACACCTATTTGGTATATATTCACTATTTGGATATCAATTTGGATTGTCGGGGCTATTTTATTACCTTATATGATTTTTAAAGAAAAAAGAGAAAATATTTCAATTAAGTGGCGGTTCTATACACTAATATTTTTAATTATCCTGCTGATTTTATTTGGAATAATATTTGGTATACAGGTTTATAGGACTTTTTCGTTTTAATAGACATAGAATATTTATAAACGGGAAATTAAGCCCGTTTCTTCAAATTTAAGTGTCTTTCTATATATTTTTCCTAATCTGAAAAATTGAAAACTTTAAATATATGTTAAAATGAATAAGTAATTGTAAATCTTAATTTAAACATAAAAAATTCAAAAATTAAATAAAAAAGTGATCTAAAGTATGGAAGCTTTAACAAAAAGAATAGTTGCTATTGTTCTCATTGTTGTTATAGGTGTTGGGATTGGAGTTACAGCATGGATTATGATTGGGGCTCCAGAAGAGGCAGGATACAAAACTCCAGGAGCTCCAGCCGGTACACCATCAAATCGAATAATTAAGATTGGAGTACTTGGCGACTTGGTTGATATAACGGGTGAAGGTGCATATCAAGGTACATATTTGGCAGTATCGCAGATAAATACTGCTGGTGGTATTGACATTGGCGGCGATGATTATTATTTCGGAGTCATAGCTGAAAATACCTATGAAGCTGAACCCTTTCTCGATGTAACTAAGGGAACTCTTGCTGCAGAGAAAATGATGACACAGAATAAACCAGATTTTGTCATTGGCGGATTCAGAACTGAGGCGATAATGACATATCGAGAAGTGGTAATTGCTGAAGAAATAATTTTAATAAACACAGGTGCAGCTACAGGTTCATACTGCGCAAGTGTAGGTACTGATTACGCAAAATATAAATATTGTTTTCGTACAATGCCTATTAATTCATCTATGTTAGCGAAAGAAATTGCTCAATTTTATGCTTTGGCTCTTGCACCTGCTATGGAGGCTGCGACGGGTTTAAACATTACTAAAGTTGGTATTATCAGGGAAGATCTTGAGTGGACTGTTCCTATGGACGCTATATTAAAAGGTTTATACATAGGATATGGATACCTTGGATTAAATAATAATCCCTGGAAGAATTTTACCATAGTGGATGATATAGCTTTTCCTATAACAGCTACATCAACAGATTTCACCACGTACTTAAACAGAATGCAATTAGCTGGAGCTCAAATCGTCTGCCCCATCATCTCAGCCCAAGGTGGAATTAAAATGATGACTCAGTATGCTCAGCTTCACCCTAAATATATGATTGCAGGCATTGATGTTATGTCCCAGCTAGGAGATGACCCACTTGACGTAACCGGGTATTGGAATGAAACAAACGGAAATTGTAATTATGAAATAATAATGCAAACAGTAACTCGTACAAATAAAACTAGTAAGACAATAGCTATGTGGGATGCTTATAGAGATATGTGGAATATGGATCCGCTTTATACTGCTGCGGGTTCACATGGAACCGTATATCTGTTAAAAGATGCTATTACAGCAGCCCAATCCATAGATTCTGATGCTATCATTACTGAATTGGAGAAAGTAACCAAAGCAAACCCAACCGAAGGAGCTAGTGGGAATACTGCGTTTAACTCCAACCATGACTTAATTGAAGGTTTTGACCCAGTTACAGAGAAAATTTATGGTGTCACTTTATGGGTGCAGTGGCAAACGGGCGGAACAAAGTCAGTAGTCACTTCGAATGGTGTAATATATCCGGAATGGATTGTGGATGCAGATATACAGATCCCTTCTTGGGGTATAAATCCCTAGAATTAGCTGAAAAAATATAATTTTAAAACTTTTTTTTTTTTAAACTTTATAATGAGTGAAATGAAAACTCTTTTAAATTCTTTAAAATTTAAATAATAATATTAAAAACAATAGTAGAATGCGGTTTTCTGTGTTAAATTTTGATAAAAAATTAAAAGAATGCGATTGGCCATGGTTGATGAAATTGTATTAAACATAGTATCTGTTTTATTATTTGGATCAGTACAAGGGGCAGTTTTTGCGCTGCTTGCTTTAGGTCTTTCTTTGGTTTATGGTGTAGGTGGTATTTTGAATTTAGCCCATGGGGCATTTTATTTAATCGCTATGTATATGTTTTACTGGTGCATTAGAATTTGGGACTTTCCTTTAATAATAACTATAATTATTTCATTAGTCGTAACAGTAATTATTGCTGCGGTTTCATATTTATTACTGATAAAACCTTTACAGGAGAGTCTTATAGGGGTTGTTATCGTAACTTTTTCACTAGCTTATTTCTTTGAGCAGCTTGTAAAAGTACTCCCATGGAGTGATAGTAGAACACATTGGGTTCCAGCAATATTTGAAGGTCCTGTGGCTGTTTTTGGTATTAGTTTTCCTATTCGATATCTTTTTGCTGTGAGTGGATCTTTGATTCTCGTAGTTTTAGTTACTTTGTTTATCAATAAATCGAAGCTTGGGAAATCAATTCGCGCAGTTTCTCAAGATCGTGAGGCAGCTCAGCTCATGGGTATTAATGCAAATTTGGTTATTATGATAACAGTTGTAATATCTGCTTTTCTTGTGGGAATGGCGGCAATCTTTTATGGAACCGGAGATGAAGTATACCCTGCTATGGGTTGGGGTTTTCTGACAACTTCGTTCGCAATTGTCGTCCTCGGAGGTTTAGGAAGCATTCCAGGAAGTATTCTTGGAGCCTTTATTATGGCATATGCAAGAGTGTTTTGTAGCTACTTCATTAGCACTCAATTCGCCGAAATATTCCCAATTATTGTCATTATAGTGATGCTCGTGTTTAGACCCCAAGGATTGCTTGGAAAAAAGGAGGTAGAGTAAAAAATTGCCTAAAAAAATTCGCACATTATTTAATATTTATAGAGAATCAATTAAAAATTTCTTTCCTTCGTTGAAAAGATCTATAAAAAATTCCCTTAAAGAAATACCTTCATCAATAAAAAGCTTGAAAATGCGGATTTTAAGCTTCCAAGGTGGTTTATCAATATTCTGTTTAATTATAATATCGTTATTTCCATTTATCCCTGATATCGAATATTATGCAAGCATTTTAGTTATTGCGATGATATTTACCATTTTTGCTGCTAGTTGGGATCTTTTGGCAGGATTCACAGGGCAAGTTAGCTTTGGGCACGCCATCTTCTTTGGAATATCAGGATATATTGGAGCAAGTTTAATACATTATTCAGGTCTTCCATGGTTTCCTTCTCTTTTCATTGGAGCTATTACAGCAGTATTATTTGGGCTGATTATTGCAATTCCCAGCCTTAGATTAAAAGGTCCGTACTTAGCATTAGGAACCCAAGCATTCGCTCTAATTATGTTCAATTTAATGCTGACTCAAGAGATATTAGTAATACATAGTAGTTTCGTTGACTTTTATTTCATTACCCAATATTTCATCATTTTGGCTTTCATGCTAATCTCACTTATTATCATGACTTTAATTGTTAAGTCAAAAGTTGGAACGATCTTTAAATCGATACGTGATGATGAAATTTGCGCAGAAGCCTCAGGCATTAACACAACGAAGTATAAAATACTTGCATTTATGATTAGTAGTTTTTTTGCCGGGGTGGCTGGGGGCCTTTTTGCAGTGAATATTTCGAGTGTAAGTTTTGCGAATTTTGCTCCCCTTTACTCATTTTTCGCAATTCTTATGGCTGCTATTGGTGGGCTTGGAACAATTTCTGGTGCAGCACTTGGAGCATTTACATTTTGGATAGTTAACGAAGGTCTTAGAGATTTTGGAGAATTTGCTGTATTATTTTTCGCTATCTTCTTAATATTGGTTATTCGTTTTTCTGACAGAGGAATTATGAAGCCTGCCATAGAGCGTTTAAAAGAATTATTTGATATATTGATAGGAAGATAAAAAAATTTATATAAAAATCAAAATAAGAGTGAATTAAATAATGGGATTAATACTTGAAGCTAAAAATTTAACTAAAAAGTTTGGTGGCTTAACAGCTGTTAATGACTTAAGTTTTGAAATAAGGCGAGGAGAATTTCTCGGTCTAATTGGTCCAAATGGTGCTGGCAAGACCACAGTGTTTAATTTACTATCAGGGTTCGAAAAACCCAATTCGGGTTCAATATGGTTTGATGGAATTGATATCACCGGATTAAAACCTTTTCGAATTGTAAATTTGGGTATTGCTCGAACATTTCAGTTGGTCAGATCATTTCGTTATCTCACACTTCTTGATAATGTTACCGTTTCATGTCTTTCAGCGAGAGGAAAAAAAGTTTCTGAAGATGTAGGAACAGAAGAGTTTGCGAGTACAATTCTCTCTTCAATCGGACTCGTAGATAAAGCTAGAATACCCCCAATTGTATTACCTCATGGTGATTTGAGAAAGCTTGAGATTGGTAAGGCTATTGGTTCTAGTCCTCAATTACTTCTTCTTGATGAACCATTTAGTGGTCTATCTTACGAGGAACAATTAGGCATAACAGATTTAATTAAAAAATTACAAGAAGATGGTGTTACCATTTTTATTACTGGTCATGTATTACGTGAACTTATGACATTAGTACCACGAGTACTTGCCATGCATCAAGGCAAATTAATCGCAGATGGGCCTCCTCAGGAGGTTGCGAATAATAAGATTGTACTTGAAGCATATTTAGGTAGAGGTGAAGGTATTGCTTGAAATAAAAAAAATTTATCATTATTATGGGAAGGCACGAGCGCTTGAAGAAATAAATTTGAAGGTTGAAGAAGGATTTCTGGATGCTGTTATTGGTCCTAATGGTGCGGGAAAAACAACACTTCTAAGAGTTATATCTGGTTTAGAAGAACCTGATAGAGGAAAAATAGAATTCTTGGGAGAAAGAATAGATGATTTAAAAGCTCATAGAATTGCTAGAAAAGGAATTTCTCATTGTCCAGAGCGCCGTAGGTTGTTTTATGATATGAATGTTGCAGATAACCTTAAAATGGGAGCATACTTAACAAAAGATAAGAAGAAGTATAGAGAATTAAGAGACTTCGTTTTTGAAATATTCCCACGACTTAAAGAAAGAAGAAAACAACGAGCAGGAACACTAAGCGGAGGAGAACAACAAATGCTTGCAATAGCACGATCGATTATGGCTAATCCAAAGCTTTTATTAATGGATGAGCCTTCTTTAGGATTAGCTCCAAAAATTAAGAAGAATATCTTTAATGCAATTGTTAAGATAAAAGGAGAAGGAACCACCACGCTACTGATTGAACAAGACGCTGCATTAGCCATGGATGTTTCTGAGAACATTCACGTTCTAGAGGAAGGGAAAATTGAAATGAGGGGAACGAGAGAAGAATTAAGAAAGGAACCTCGAATAAAAAAAGTATATCTAGGAATATGAGGTGATATAAGATGTCTGCTTCTTTAGAACAACTGTTGAGAGATGCTAGAGTTGATCTAGTTTTATCTCGAATAGAGAAGGATGAATCAGTTATAGAAGAAGTAATAATTCATTTAGAAAATAATATTCGATCTGCTAAATTTAACGCTATTCTAGTATTAGGTGAATTAGCTCAAAAATCAATTAATGGTCTTTCAAAATTAAATGCTTGTTTAGAGGATAATGATTGGAGTATTTGTCGTGAAGCAGCTAGATCACTGGGCAAGATAGGAGAAATTGCTAGAGAATCAATACCACAATTATCAAGAATGTTAAAAGATAAAGAAGAATCCATTAGAAAAGAAGCAGCTATAGCACTAGGCAAAATTGGCAGTCCTACTCATGAATCTATTAGTAGCTTAATTAACTCCTTAAAAGATAAAAATGAAGTAGTCCGAACTGAGGTTGCTAAAGCTCTTGGAAGAATTGGTCAAGATGCTCATGCTGCTATTCCACATTTAATGGAAAGCCTTAAAGATATAGATTGGCCTGTTAGAACTGCCGCTGCTCAATCACTAAGTCAAATTGGAAAGGTATCTAAAATGGCTATTCCTAGCTTGATAAGTGCTCTTGAAGACCGAGATTGGAGAGTAAGATACCGAGTTTCAAATACATTAATTGAAATTGGTGAGGAAGCAGTTCCTAGCCTATTAGAAATATTAAATCATAAAAATAAGATTGTTAGAAAAGGTGTAGTTGATACTTTAGGTGAGATGGGATTTTCTGATCCTAATATTATTGATGGTCTGTCAAATTTGTTAAATGATAAAGTAGAAGCAGTTCGAGGAAAAACAGCTGATGCTCTTCGGAGTATTGGTAAAGAAGCTGTACCCGCTTTATTAAAGGAAATTGAAAAATCAACGAAAGGAATGAAAAACATTTTGATTTCTGCATTAGGAGGAATCGGTACTGAAGCTAAAGAAGCATTACCTAGTCTGATTGATCTTTTAAAACTTCCTGAGCAAGAAATAGAATATATTCCGACTTTTACAAATAAATTAAAAAGAAATATTGTAACATTTTTCAATGATCCTTTTTCAAATAAAGCTTCTATTAGAGTAGAATCTGCTAGAGCATTAGGAAAAGTAGGGATAAATTCAGAAGAAGCTGTTCACGCTCTTGAAAAAGCTCTAAATGATCCCAAAAATATAGTACGACGCGAAGCAGCGCTAGCTATAGGAAAATTAGGCTCATTTGCAAATATAGCAATTCCATCCTTAATAAAAGCACTTAAAGATAAAAATCCTGATGTTAGATGGAGGACTTCTGAAACATTAGGATTCATAGGAGTAAATACCGAAAATGTAATTACGGGTTTGAACGGTTTAGTTCATGATGAATGTGACTATGTTAGCGAGGCTGCTATAAACGCGCTCGATGAATTAACTGAAGATTAATAAAAAAATTATTAGCTGATCTAAATTTTTGATCAGTAATTATAAAAATTAAAGAATAAAAGTTATGATGAAATGATTGAAGATCCTTATGCTGAGAAAATATGGTTAAAGAATTATGATGAGGGAGTTCCCTCTACCATTGATTATCCTGAAATGAATGTTTATGAATTCCTTGATAATTCCGCGAAAGAATTTGGAAGTCGAACTGCTATATGGTTTCTGAAAAATAAAATCTCTTATAAAAAGCTAAAAGATTTCACAGATAGATTAGCAACGGCTCTGGTAAATTTAGGAGCAAAAAAAGGGGATATTATTGCAATCATGATACCAAATTTCCCTCAATTTATAATTAGTTACTATGCGATTTTAAAAGCAGGCTGTATAGCTACTGCGTGTTCAGTCTTACATACAGAACATGAACTTGCCTATCAATTAAATGATGCTGGTGCTGAAATTATTATTGTATGGGATAATCAAGTGGATAAAATCAACAAAATAAAAGATCGCACACGTCTTAGACATGTAATAATTACAAACGTGTTAGATTATGCTCCAATGGCTCCAAGAAATCCGCCAGAAATCGCAGGGACTAAGCAATTTATTAATTTGATTAATAATACAAAACCAGATCCACCTCAATTTACTATTAACGCAAAAGAAGATCCCGTATCTCTTCAATATACTGGAGGTACAACCGGATTACCGAAAGGTGCTATGCTTACTCATTATAATATTGTATCAAATTGCGTAGCTCTAGTCGCTTGGGGCGGAGAAGAATTCAGAAGAGGTAAAGAAACTATCCTAACTAATTTACCATTATTTCATATTTATGGTCAAACTGTATGTATGAATACACATATTTATAGTGGATCAACAATAGTTTTAAATCCTGATCCTCGAGATCAAAAATCATTATTCGAAATAATAAAATCAACAAAACCTACAATGTTTCCAGGAGTACCAACGATGTATATGCGTTTATTAGAAAGAGATGATCTCGAAGATTACGCTAAAGATTTGAAGTCTATTAGAATATGTAATACGGGAGCTGCTCCAATGCCTCCAGAAGTTCAGAAAGAATTTGAAGAAAGAACTGGAGGTAAAATACTTGAAGGATACGGTTTAACAGAAACTTCACCAGTCACTCATAGTAATCCATTTATTGGTAAAAGAAAAGTCGGTTCTGTCGGAATGCCTTTTCCGGATACAAATGTTAGAATTGTTGATATTGATGATTATACTAAAATACTTCCTATTGGAGAAGCAGGTGAAATTTTTATGAAAGGCCCTCAAATAATGAAAGGATATTGGAATAAACCAGAAGCCACTGCAAATCAATTAAAGGACGGATGGTTATTAACTGGAGATATCGGTAATATGGATGAAGATGGATACTTTTATATTGTAGATAGAAAGAAGGATATGATAAATGTTAGTGGTTTTAAAGTTTATCCAAGAGAACTTGAAGATGTTTTATTTGAACATGAGACTATTGAAAATGTTGCTATAATTGGAATTCCTAATCCTGAAATCATGGGGAGTGAACTTGTTAAAGCATTTGTAGTTCTAAAAGACGGATATAAGGAAAATGATGAAATGGCAAGTGAAATAAAAGAATTCTGTAGGAAAAATGTTGCACCTTATAAAGTGCCAAAACAAGTTGAATTCAGAAAAGAATTGCCAGAAACACTTGTAGGCAAAGTTCTTCGTAAAGATCTTAAAGAAATAGAAGCTAAAAGACGGGGAGAAGAAGTTTAGTTTAATTTTATAATTTTTTTAATTTAAGTTTTTTTCTCTCCATTTTTTTATGAAATCTTTAAAATTATTTTCAGAGATTCCAAGAGAATTAGTGCTATCTTGATTTAGTATCTGATCTGACTTAGTTTTATCTCTAAACGATTGTTGCCAATCATAATAACTTACTGCTTTAGACATAATATTATTCTCGAATTTTATACAAATAAACCGATACAGTGTATCAGTTTTCTAATAGTCATAATAGTCATAAAAATAATACAAATTTGTCTATTTAGATTTAAGTCTTATAATCTATAATTCGTGCCAAAAGCACAAAAAAATGAATTTAACAAAGATATATAAGTGAGAACTTTCACGTACTATATAGTAGTAAGGTATCCGACAAAAATATTAGATTTTTAATTTTATTAATTTCTGTACTTTTAATTTTCAATTATTGAATACATACGTTTAGGTCGCCCTGCTTTTTCTTCTTTTAATTTGTTTCTTCAACAACCATTTATTTAAAATTTTAAAAGTATAATTCATTTTTTTCTCTTATTCTATTTTAACCCTGTGTTCTCAATATACAAAACAATAGCTAAATTTAATTTGTTACATTTAATTTAAAATAATATCATGTTTATCTATTTAGAGAATTTAGATATATTTAAAGATAAAGAAAGAGATATATTTTTAATTCCTCAACCTCGCTACTTTAAATTTAAAAATTTTAAAAAATCGAAAATTACAGAACAATCTATATTATTAACAGACTTAGAAGGAGATTATTCTTTTATTATTGAACAGTTCCAAGAAAAAATAGTATTTTTTGGATTAAAAAAAGAAATCGAAGTTCAAAATGTCGATGATACTAATAAATATCCACAAATTGAATCATTTTTAAAAAATAAAAAAAATATTTTTCCAGATCAGCTGTATAACAAAATATTAAATGAACAAAATTACATTGAACAAGGTTATATTTTAATTTCAGAAGAATCTTCTATATTTATCCAAGCTCCCTCTTATCAAGGGATATTCTATGGGATCCAAACATTAATTCAATTATTAAATTCAAGTCAAGATAAGTTATCAATAAACGAAATAGGAATAATAGATTATCCTGCTTTAAAAATAAGAGGCGTTTCAGATGATATTTCAAGAGGTCAAACACCTACTGTTGATAATTTAAAAAAATTCATCAAAGAATTAAGTCATTATAAAATAAATCAATATCATTTAGTTTACATGACTGATATGTTTAGATTTCCTAACCATCCTGAAATCGGAAAAGATCGAGGTGGATACTCAAAGGATGATATCATAGAATTACAAGATTTCGCTACCAAACATTTTATCGAATTAATACCTATTTTTCAAACTGTTGGTCACTGGGATAATATTTTACATAATCCTGATTATTGGAAATATGGAGAATTTCCTGGTTCGAATAGTTTAAATATTGCTAATGATAAGATTTATGATCTTTTGGATGAAATGATTGGTGAATTGAGTACAGCTTTTAAATCGGAATATTTTCATATTGGAGCAGATGAAAGTTGGGATGTCGGGAAAGGAGGTTCAAATAATTATATTGAAAATATGGGAATTGCGCATGTTTATCTTAACCATTATAAGAAGGTATATGATATTGTGAAAAAATATGGGTATAAGAAAGTGATAATTTACCATGATATTCTCTATAAATATAAAGAAGTCCTTGAAGGTTTGCCGAAGGATATGATAATAATGTACTGGAAATATGACACTCAAAAAAATCACCCCATTATAAAGAAAATTAAAAAATATAGTTATTCATTAATAGTAAGTCCCTCTATTATGGATTATAATCGTATATTCCCTACTTTTGATAAATATGAAAAAAATATTATAAATTTAATTAAATATGGTTATGAAAATGGCGCAATTGGAGAAATTACATCGAGTTGGGGTGATTATCGGAATAAAGAAATTCGAGAAAATCGATTTTATGGGTTTATTTTTTCTGCTATGATTGGATGGGATCCACTAAAAGAAATTAATCTTATTAATTTTTGGAAGAGTTTATTTCTACACTTCTTTGGTGTTATCGATACTAAACTTATCCATATTTTAAGCACATTTCGTTCAATCCAAGATAGAAAACTTTTATTTGTGCGTCCTACTGCATACTATAACCACTTTTTTGCTCATCCATATTCCAATAACACAAAGAGACATAAAAAAAATATAAAAACTTCCAAGTTTGATAAGTTAATATCTGATTTGAATGAAGTTGTAAAAATTTGTGAAGAACTAGAAGGAAAAATCCTCAGAAATAAAATTAACATTAGAAATTTAGCATTTATTGCAAAACACAAGATTTTTTTCTGTAAAAAAAGATTAAATTCAAGATCCTTGGTAGATTTTAAATATGCCAGTGAGGATTACAAGGATCAGAAAATCAATGAAATTAGAGAATTAATAACCAATTTAACTTTATTATTAGAAGAATATGAATTCTTATGGTTAGAAAGTGCGAAAAAAGAAGGTTTTGAGTCAATTAAAACGTTATATTTATGGTTAATAAAGTTTTATGAAGAAAAAATTGAACAATTACAAAATAATATAAATTGGAAGAATCCTAATATACCAAGTGAATTAATATATTTAGATAAAGAAGCTTTACACAAAGTTCATACGACTTATTATAAGAAGGTAATAAATATTGAAGGAGAAATAGAAACAGCATATTTACAGGTGATTGCGGGTACTTTTGCTAAAATTTTCGTAAATAACTCATATATAGGGTATACAATTACGAGACATTCACTTAATTTTATTGTAATAGAAAATAATATCCAAATATTTGATATAAAGGAATGCCTCAATCAAGGAGAAAATGAAATTAGAATTGAAAATACTGATTTTATTGGGGGTATAGGGCCTATAAATGTTTATGGTGAAATTGAACTAGTTAATAAAGAGAGAATTGAAATAGCAACAGATAAAACATGGTTAACTACAAGAATATTGAATGAAGATTGGAGAGGGGTGAAGAGTTTTGGCAGACCTCCTAAAGTTATGGGAGGATTATATTACCCCGATTTTAAAAATTCTATCCATTCAAAAGAAAATGATGCTCTTGCACTTTTAAATTCACTAGTGAGTAGAAAATCAAAAAAATCTTTTTGGATTTTAAAATTGGTATTTAGGCTTTTCTATCGGTTTAATATCTTAGAATAGATAAGTAAATTTGAATTTCAGTATTAACATTAGAGTTTATATGTACTGACCTTATAGTAATTTTAATAAAAATATAATTTAATGGTTTAGTAAAGGAGTAATCAAGAACGAGAAAAAATCAATGTAAGAGATTGGATTACCCTTAGCACAGTTATGATAGGAGCGGTTTTAACAATCCTTGCTTTAATTTGGCAAGTACCACCTCCTACTGCTAATGGTATAGTTACCAGTACGTTTTTACTAATGATTTCCTTCATTTTTTTTGTAAATTCTGTATCTGCCAATTCTAAGGCTCAGTTTGAAGCTAATCAAGGAAAAGTTACTGAAGAATGGATTCAGAGATTTGTTACTTTTGTCGAATACTCCTTTGGGTTGGGTTTCACTCTTGTGATTACAGGTTTTACAATTCTTGGCTATGGATACTTATTAGGCTATGTTGGTCGCGAATTGGTAACATTATTTCTCCCAATTACGTTTTTAGTCACAACATGGGTAATAATTTTCATATATAATATTATTAACTATATGGGTAAACCACTAGGAGCACTTAGAAGTTTAAAACGTAATCTCTGGATATTTTTAGAACTAATTTGCTTAGTAATAATTATCTTTGACTTCTTTGAGATACTCTTAATTCCCTAACCTTTTTTTTTATTTATTCAAATAAAGCACGACATATCTTTTTGAATAGACTTCTTATTATGATCTGAAGTTAGCAATTCTTCTAGCTCTGGAAATTTAAATGGGAAGATATTCTCAAAGGCTCTTTTTAGTAGTTCTACATATTTTTTTCTATCATATTCATGCTTCTTCTCATCATATAAATCTGAGAGGATAACTTTTTTTTCAGGGAAATTCGGATCGGCATCAGCATTAAGAATAATGTATCTCACATTTTTCCCGGCAGACGCTACTACACCTGATCGTTCTAACTGCCTTGCTGCTACAGCTTGATAAGAATTCACTTTGTATGCCGATGGTTTTCGGGATATTTTCTGACGAATTGTAAGATCATCACGAGACACTTTCCCAGAGTATACCCTCTCTACAAAATCATAGAGCTTTTTCTTTGCTTTTGGAATTCTTTCTTTAAACTCATTAACAGTCTCTGCACCTTTAAATATATCAATGAATGCATATTGAGCATCTTTCACTATTTTTGGTATATCTCTGCGCCTTACTTCAATGCCTCTCACCTTAACCTCACCATTACTTTTTATCCCCCAGTAATGACTAAGGGCTGGAACATCTGGTTCTGCTCGGGAGGGCAAGAAAACGATTATATTAAATCGTCCATCCCAGCTCATTGGAATTTTTAAACTTTTAGATATTTCTTCGGCAATTTTCTTTGTTAACTCTTCAAATTCTTCTGGAGTTCTTCCTTTCGTATCTTGGAGCCACAATGAATCCACAATTCCATGAATAATTCGACACCCATGCTGTTCAGCAATCTCAGCAGAACGCATTAAAAATTCTCGAGCAAAAGCACAAACCGTTTGGTGAGCTTCTATCTTTCCAAAACGGGCGTTTTTAAAACCTAAGTATCCAAAACTGACAACAAGTACCCATTTTAAGGCAATATCAGTGAATTTATATCTAAGATCATCATGAGTTTTATTATATTCTTTATACTGGAGACGCTTTCCCAACGGTAAGCTTATCGATTTCGAAATTATTCCTTGTCTTTTGGAGCAAATATGAAAACCCCCACCCCCTGGTACCCTAATTCCAGTTCCATCATCTTTGCAACATTTACAATTAATTGTTTCTGAAGAAATGTTAAAATTAGCCATTAAAGACGGATACATTGAAGAGAAATCTATCTCTACAACTTGATCAAAGATCCCGATTAATGGTTCAAATATATGACCCCCCCTATCATTTGTGATTAAGTTCATACCACTTCGAAAATCTTCTGGACTCTTCTTGAAAGGTGGGATAAGATGATCTAGTTTATATGCATTATAGTATTGTATCGATTGAAGAGCACCTCCTATAGTTACTCTACATAATCTTTGCATAGGCACCCGAGAGATTCTCGCGACTTCAATGACACCAGGTATATTTCCCTCACTAAAATGCAAACTACCATAAGCCGTAGTGTCTAAATGAAAGCGCCCCGTAAAGTAGACTTGTGTTTTAGAACGTCGCATTATAATTCCATAAGACATATAGTGATCTGAGTTTCCTGAAAGATCAAAGATGCAATTTCTAAGTGGTGTTCTAGTACGAGAAAAATATAGATCCTTTGAAACTCGATTTACTGATGCTCGAGCCGCTAAGTAAGGAAATACAAATTCATCTCCTCCATGTGTTAAAATAATATCAGGATCCAATCGCTCAATCACCTTACTGATTGTTTTGATGGTTTCAGCTTCATCAGCTTTATCAATTAGAATCTTTCTTTTTCTCTGTCCATCTGCTCTTGGGATGTTGGCTTTTTCATCCTTTTCAACAATACTAACTTCTGCATATGCCAGAGGGTCATTGTAATATGATCTCATTCCATGTTGCTGTATTTTAATATCCAACCATATTGCTTTTAGAGGAGGTAAGTCATAAAACAATTCTTCATTGTCATCTTTTAATTCTAATGATAATAAACGCATTGAGCGCTTGTTATTTATTTTCTTCTCTTCAAGCTTGACCTTGAAACCACACAAAGACATTGGAAATAGATCATTTACATAGAAATACATCTGAGAGATTGGAAGATCTGTATTATATAATGTAAAAAGACCAATTTCATCGATTTCTTTAATTGTCTTCTTAAACACCGAAGGTTTTACTACACAAACTCCAAATATTTTTGTTTTTTCATGTTCTTCGAGTTTTACATACTTTTCACAGATTCTTACATCCTTCACATTATCATGTGATTTGAGAATCTGTTTTAATCTCTTGAAGTCTTTGCCAACGTGTCGTTTAGGCACAGCGAAGAACTCGGGGTGGAAGTCATTGAAAATTTGTATTACCTTTTGTTCTTTTACTGTTTTCACCCAAAGAATGACTCCATTGCTATAAGTAGTGACATCTAAAAGCCAACCATCAAATTGATCTTGGAAATCCAATCCCTAACCTTTTCTTTTTATCATTTCTTCTAATTCTTTTACTTTCTCTTCTAACATCTCGATTTTTTTTTCTTGTTCAACTGCAAAGGAGATGAATAAAACTTCTGATAACATAGGACGTGCACTCATACTACCTGCATCTGCGTGTATTCGAGCAAAATTCATCAATTTATCAAATATTTTCTGTTCTTCTGGGCGTAATGCTCTTTTGAAGTCTTTCCAGCTTTCAATTTCATGCTCCAAAGCAGGCCTAAAAGAAGGTACAGTTCTACCCATTTTTTCCACATCCGATTCTGTTAGAATCCCAGAGAATAAGTATTTCGGTAAATTAAAAGGAGAATACATTATAGATTTTCTAATTTCTGAGGTAATCTAGTTCATTTTAATTTATTCATTCTAAATAAATACAATCCTTAATTACTAATTCTTACAAATTGATTATAAATAATGGAAGTTCGATAGAAATGAGTTATAAAATCATTGATTCTCTTTGTTATGTCCCTACTGAAGAAGTTTTCATTGATCTCTTAGTATCTTTACCTCCACAAATGGCAAGATATCTAAAAGATGTTTTTGGTCCAAGAGTAGCCCCTCTCTTAGGAATTACCGCAGAAGAACTCTATGAAATGAAATCAACACTAAGTATATCCGAACTTAAGGAAGCTATTAAACCATTTTTACCCAAAATAAGAAGATTAACTATGTCTATTGAAGATTTCGTCGAACAACTTAACAAAATGGGCGTAGAAAAAGCAGTAATCTTTAATTTAGATGAGGAGACTTCGAGTGGTATCGCTGGACTTCCAAATGATTATTATGCAGAAATTGTTAGACAATTTCCTAGTAAATTCATAGGATTTGCTGGAATTGACCCTTTGAAAAAAAAGAAAGCTGTACAAGAAATCAAAAGATCATATGAATTAGGTCTTAGAGGGATTGCAGTTAGACCATTTATGTTTCAGATACGACCAACTAACAAAAAAATGTACCCAATATATTCTACATGTGTAGAACTTGATATTCCTATATGGTTTCATATATCCATTAATTATTCGACTAATACAATGGAAGTTGAACGCCCAATCTATCTTGATGTTATTGCTCAAGACTTTCCTGAATTAAAAATAATCGCAGGACATGGAGGATGGCCATGGGTAAATGAAATGGTTGCTGTTGCATGGCGTAATCCAAATATTTACATTGATATTGCTTCTTATTTACCTAAATACTTTGGTATGCAAGGAACAGGATGGGAACCTCTAATGCACTATGGTAATTCAGTTTTACAAGATAAAATTCTTTTTGGCTCTACTTGGCTTTTCATGGGAATGTCTATAAAGCAACTTGCAGATGAAGTCATGAAATTACCCCTAAAGGAAAAAGTAAAAAAAAAATGGCTCTATAGCAATGCCGCTCGACTTCTTAACATACAATGAACGAAATATTTTTGAGTTAACTCTCTTTGTCATTACATTCTGGACATTTGATTTCATCGAAATCTTCTAAATCACTTCTCCAAACATAAATTATGCTATTTCCTTCACATAATTTACATGTTTTAATATCTCTCCTTGGATATACAAAATAACTCAATTTTTGATTCACCTTCCAAATAGAATCGAGCCAAATTAATGATACCTAATTCCAATAAAATAAATTAAATAACAGCAAAAACAATAATTTCATACAAATAAAATAAAGGATTTGAAATTTGTTATGACTGAAGATTTAAAAAAATGGCATGCTCCTTGTGGAATTTATTGTAAACGATGTCCTGGTGTAGAATCTTTTGGATGTAATGGGTGTCGAGAGCAAAAAGGACAAATCCTCAAATTTCCTGTTTGTAAAACCTATGAATGTGTTAAAAGTAAAGGTTATGAATTTTGTTATGAATGTGCTGATTTCCCATGCGAAATGTTGCAACCAATTGTAAATTTTGAAATCTTTGCTCCTCATAATTCCAAAGTCTATAATTCTGTTATGATAAAAAAGCTAGGATTAGAGAGATGGAATATAATCTGTGATGAGAAGGCTACACTTTATTACCAAGGAAGAAAAATTCAATATGGTGGTGATCCTCTCACTCTTGAGGAAAAAGATCCAAATATGTATAAAAAGAAGGAGAAAAAGGACTAAAACTTATAATCATAATACCAGAGTTTAATATAATTATTAATGAAAAATCAGAGTTTTAGATTATTATAATATTTTTATTCAATAATTCTTAAAATAAAATTTTATATTGTCAGTTGTTCATAATAATATATCATGGTTGATCTAAATGTACTACTAAATTTTATCGGTATGATCTTTGAGATTTTTATACTCACATTTGCCGCAGTTTTACTAGTATTGATATTAAAAAAGTACTTAATTAAACGTCATAAACTAACTCGGTTGCTATTCTTAATTTTCCTTGGCTACTTTATCGCAATCCTCTTTTCTTGGTTATCAAAAGTCTTTGTTGTTACACAGTTAAATGTGGTACAAGACGGTTCTATAATAGCTTGGATGCATAATATAATAACGGATTTTAGATTAAGTGAGTTCTTTGTAACAATTGCTATTTTCTTATCTTATATACTAAAAGTTAATGTTTTTGAAAAGGGATATAAAACTCTACAAAAATATGTAATAATAATTTATGGAATATTCAGTTGTGTTTACGTTTTATTCATCTACGAAAATGGTAATACATTATTAGACATTATAGCGTTCTTAATTGTTTTCATATATATGGTTATGGTATACCTCCCCTTTCTAAGAAGAGCGATAGAATCTTATCGAGCTGTAGAGGAGAAAACTTATAAACAAGCATTTCTCTCATTGGCAATCATGTCGTTTAGTTTTATGTTGATATTTCTAAATTTTGCGATTGATCGAGTATTAATCTTTTTAGGGAGCCCTGGTTTTACAGTATTTTATTTTCTAGCGTGGATTTTTGCGATAGTTGGAATATTTGGAGCATATTATGGATATATTAGACCAAAATCTAAAGAATAGTAATTTTAAATTTGTTAAAAACTAAATATTAATTATTTTATATTTATTTTTATTTATTTAACTTCAAAGTTAATTGGAATATATGAAGCTGTGATTTCTGTGGAAAAGATAATACAAGATATTTGGATACTAAATCAAGCTGGCGCTGTCTTATATCACCGTGTTTTTGAAAAAAATTTAGATGAACAATTGATTGGAGCATTAATATCTGCATTGAATCTATTAGCAGAGGAATTAGAAAAAGGAGGTTTATCTAATTTTGAGATAAAAGATAAAAAATATACTATTATGAAACAGCATGAAATATCTTTTATTGTTAATTCCTCGAAAAAGACTAAAGAGAAAAAAGTTCAAGAAGAATTGAAAAGTATTGCAAATAAATTCTTTAATTTATATCCAAAAGAAATGCTTAATAACTGGGATAATGATTTAAGTGTTTTTGATGATTTCGAAAAGCATATTGAAGATAGTTTGCAGGATACTATAGATAAATTTGAAAAAGCTTTTTGGTGAATTTTTAAAACCAGGAGTCTATCGTTGTGTTCTTTAAAGGCACTTTTTTCTTAGGTGTACGGGGTTTCCACTTTCGCAACCTATTTTCAGGCAAGTAAGGATGCTGAACGAGTGTATATTCTGCATACCGTTCATCATCATTTATCATTACTAGCACATTTCCAAAATGAGAAAGGATTTTACCCCCCTTTGGTCTGAAAAGGGAATGTTCGTGTAAAGGAGCCGTTAAAATAATGAGAGGGTTTGCCTTCCAGAGAATTGATTTAATTCCATCTATCGTACCTAGCAGATCTTCGAAAGTCTGCTTTTCATAGCTTTCGAACATGGTTGTAATCCCAGAGATTAGCACAACTTTCACATCTTCAAGTATAGAAAGTCTATTCTCCAAAATCTCAACCATTTGATCCCAGATGAAAGCCCGACTTATTAAGATATTTTCTAAAACCTTCCGGGGAGATAAGTTCTGTGAAACTGCAAACTTGCTTACATTATAAGGATTAAACCGATTATTTCCATCTATAAAAGCGACTCTAATACCTTCTCCAAACCCCCCATTGTTTAAAGACTTCTGGGCAATTACTGCCGTTGTTAATAAAATGTTGGTTGTTAGCTTCTTGTCGCCGTAGAGTAAGTAAACTAAATCCCGGTGAAATCCCCCAGAAAGCAACTCGTCCAGAGTTGTATCTCCGCTTGAAATGAGTGGTAAATGATTATTCCTCTTAAGAACCTTCAGTCCTGAATCAAACATCATCATATCAAGTAACGATTCTTCAAAATAAAACAAAGATACACCGACAATTTTCTGAAATACATGCAATTTCTCTATAGTTTAGAATTATCATTTCTTTTTTCAAGAAAAAAAGTTCTCTTAAAAGAAATTTTATTGCATGGAGACAGGGAGGGGAGATTAAAAGTAAAAATAAAGTAATGAAATATCTGAATGCGTCTTATGGGCGACAAAATAATTATATCATTTTTGACTACATTTGGTAATCCGTAAGATTAAATTTACATTTTTTATTTTTCTTTTTTTTAATTTCTTTTTTTTCATTAATACAATAATATGTATTAATAAATGTGTTTAGGAACTATTGTAATTAGGTTTGATGAAAGATTGGACTATTGAAATTTCAAATAGAATTCTATTTTCCCAATCCTGTAAATAAATATATTTCTAATTTAATTATGATTTGAGGCTATAAATATGAAAAAGATTTGGATAATTCATAACTCTAAGTATGGAAATTCTGAGAAGATTGCAAAACAATTTGCTGAGGGATTAAAAGAAAGCTATGATGTAAGTATAGATAGTATTAAAAACATATCACCTGAAGATATAGCTAAAGATATGCCTTATAGCTTGATTATTGCTGTTCGAATCGTCGCTTTTTCGTCAGATAAAGAGGTCCGGACGTTTATTAACAATTTAGATAAAGTTATAACTAAACCAATCTCGAAAGTTGCCTATTTTTCTACCCATGCATTGGGTTGGAAAAAATTCTTTATAAAAGGAATGAAAAAGACTCTTGAGAAAATTGGATGTGTTGAAGAAATCTGTCCTGAATTTCTTGAAGTAAAAATGCAGAAACCCGAAGGACCAGCTGTAGAAGAGGCCGATGCGAAAATTGAAAAATTTATTTCTACATTAAAGGAATTTATGAAATAAAAAAACTAATAATAGTTTTATGAGTTTCATAATTAAAATTTTTTAATTCCTACTTTTTAAAATTTTCTCGTGTAAAATCTGAAAATTTTTTTCTGGTACTTTACTTTTTAAATCCTCTCTTAAAACAATTTTAATGGCATCATTAGGACACTTATAAACACATACACCACATCCTACACACCAATTAGTGTCAATTAGTGCAATATTTTCCTCTAATTTAACCGCATCTGCCGGACATATTTCAATACAGTTGCCACAGCCAACACACTTATCGTTTAAAGTTTCACGAATGAAATAAGTGGCAATAATTTCATCCCGGGGGATCATCCTTCGCCTAATTCGCCCTAAATTCCAGCAAGAGCATCCGCAACAATTACAATTCTGTTGCACGTTATCAATAGCATTATCCGTGAAATGAACCAATCCCGCTTCTGAAGCTTTTTTGCTAATTTCTAATGCTTCTTCAACACTTATCTCTCTAGCAAAACCTTTATCAATTATAAAGCGTGCTAAGTCATTAAATTTCATACAAACTTCCAAAGGATGTCCGCATTCTCTATCTACTAATTTCATAGACTGACGACATATACAGTGAGCCACTGCAATTACTTTAGATTTTTTTATAATTTCTTTCATTACTTGATAGGGAAGGATTGCTTGTGTATCTGGTTCGATTGTTTCATCTACAGAGATAAACCTAAAAGGGAGGGGTTCAGTACTATAAGATTCTTTTGTTACTTCTGTATTATAATACTTGAGTATTTGTTTTGCCATTTTTCTTGAGTGAGGAGTATCTTCTCCTTTCCAGAAAAACACTTGAGGAAATCCAAATCCCGATTGCTGTAGAGCGTAATTTGATTCTCTTGTATTCTCATCTCTATATGAAAATAATAACCCTCTATTAGTAAGGTTTTCAAGAATTTCTTTCAAACGCTCCATAGGTATTTTAATAGATCTAGAAATTTCATTTATAGAAATCCCTTGAAAAGGAATTGTTCTTGAAGGTATAGTCAGAACAACCTTAACTTCCTCCTCAGTTAAATTTGATTTTAAAATTATTAGTAAATCTTCCCTTGGTGGACACATCATCCCCATAGAAGATAAATGCATCATTAATTGTTCGTAGATATCTTGTGTTGTCATAATAAGTCTGTCATTCAAGTCTTTTATACATAAATTAATATCTATATTTTCGGTTTTCTGTTTCTTCTAACGTTTTTCTATTGAGATTGAAAAAATAAATAATTATAATAAACCTTTTTAATAAAAATTAGATTATTTAATATCACAATTCAAATTTGAATTATATTTAAAAGAATATAAGAAAAAAAGAAAGTTGAAATTTTTAACTTAAATAACAAGAGTGTGAAAATTAAATGTCAAATCCATATGAAAGTCGCTTTTGGAAGGCAGGATGGGATCCACAGCTTTCCGATCTTGATCCGAAAGAATTTGAAACTACTTATCCAGATGTGATTAGAGAAATATTCGATAAATATCCAGATAATATGGCTCTTGCTTATCAGGGACTAGAAATCAGCTTTGGAGAGTTAGATAAATATTCTAATCAATTTGCTAATATGTTGATTGAAAATGGGTTTAAAACGGGAGATGTAGTAGGAATTAATTTACCAAATACTCCAGAATATGTATATTCAGTAATAGGTACACTTAAAGCTGGATGTACTGTTTCAGGAGTTAGCCCTTTAATGTCTGAGGTCCAAATGCATTATCAATTAGATGATCTTGGAAAAGGAGGAAAAAATATTGCTTTAGTCACTCTTGATGCTATTTTTCAACATAGGCTGACAAAAATTGCTGATAAATTACCACAGCTTAAAATTGTAGTGGCAACAAGCGCGATCGGTTCATTTTCTAAAGAGGATCAAGCTAAAATTAAAGCAGTTAGAGAAATCCCCTCTGGGGAAGTCACTCCATTGGAGGGAAAGACCGTTTATAATTTCCAAGATGATGTATTGACAAAAAATTCTCCTGATTTACCTAAAGTTGATATATCTCCTGATGATATAGGCTGGATTCAATATACTGGGGGCACAACAGGTCCTCCTAAAGGTGCAATGTTGAGCCACAGAAATTGCGTTTCAAATATAAAAGGCTTAATTACTTGGCTTCAATGGGAAGAAGGAAAAGGTATACTTTTATCTGGATTCCCAATATTTCATGTTGCTGGTTTAACCGTATGTGAAGGAGCAATCGCTTATGGTATGGGGCAAATTTTAATTGCTAATCCACGGGATGCATTACATATTTGTAATGAAATGAAAAAATACAATCCAACAGTTCTGGTGAATGTACCCTCACTTTATCAAATTTTGATAAATTTTCGTAAATTTAAAAGGTTAGATCACTCTAATTTAAAATATTGTATTTCCGCAGCTGCTCCATTTCCGAAAGAATCCCAAGAAGCTTTAGAAAGCGTAGTAGGTGAAGGTAAACTATTAGAACTTTATGGAATGACCGAACTCTCTCCTGTGGCAACGATGAATCCATCCTTAGGTACAAAAAAACTTGGTACTGTAGGATTGCCATTCTTAAATGTAGATTTAAAGATCGTCGATCCTGAAACCAATGAGATAATTCCATTAGGGGAACCCGGAGAAATCTGTGTAAACGGTCCATTAGTTATGCAAGGATATTATAATAAACCAGAGGAAACAGCTAAAGCTATAGATAAAGATGGTTATATGCATACTGGCGATGTTGGCATAATGGATGAAGATGGTTATATTCGAATTGTCGATCGCACCAAGGATATGATTATCGTTGGAGGCTATAAAGTTTTTTCGGCAAAGGTTGAAGATAGTTTGGTAAAACATCCCGCAATTGGGATGGTTGCATTAATCGGAATCCCAAACCCAGATAGACCGGGATCTGAAATCGTTAAAGCGTTTATTCAAATTGACCCAGATTTTGAATTTGATGGAAATAAGGAAACACTAAAGGAAGATATAATAAAGTTTTCTAAAGAGAATTTAGCGCCATATGAAGTTCCCAAATTAATTGAATTTTCAGAAGAGCTCCCGCTCACGGTGATTGGAAAAATTGATAAAAAAGTTTTAAGATCTGACTAATACTTTAATTAATTATTTTTTTCTTATTTTGCTGTTTTTTTGTTATTTAACTTTCATTGCAAAATTGCATCTTAACTTAATTTTACGATTTCGATCTTTGAGTTTTTCAACAAATCTGCTTTTACGATATTTTCCATATTATAACCTTCTTTATAGATTAATCTCTTAATTTTTGCGTTGATAATTAGTTTTAAACAGCTCATACAAGGAAAGGTTGTGGTATAAAGAGAAGTATTCCCTTCAATTGCCGTTCCATGGAGTGCTGCTTGAATTATACAGTTAATTTCAGCATGAACACCTCTACACAGTTCTGGTTTGTCACCAGGTTTAAGATATTTTCGAACACATATATCTGGTGTACAATGAGGTAATCCCGACGGGGCACCATTATAAGCTGTTGATAAAATATGATTATCTTTAACAAGTACAGCTCCAACATTCCTTTTGATACAAGTTGATCTCATAGAGACTACTTCAGCTATCTTCATAAAATAGTTATCTTTTGAAATTCTTTGATTAGATTTAATCATTTCTTATAATCACTCTAAACATAATTTTAAAAAAAATTTTATTGCTTATTTTTATTGATTTTTTCTTCAACTTTAGAAACTATTTTTGGCAGTACATCTCCAATTTTTTCATGAATAACTATTTCTGTTGCGGAGTCAATATATTAAAAATAAATATAGTACTGTTTAATTATTTAAAATTCAAACTTCAGAAATTTAAATTTCCTTCTTTATGTTAAGACTTATATAATATAGTAGGATTTTTATATTAACAAATTTATGTAAAAAGCTGTGAAGGAAATCCAAAAATGAGAATAAAAAAGATATTTCTAATAATTGGATTTACAATTGTCTTAGCAATAATTTTTGTTACTCCAGCAAAAGCTGTATCTTCGGAAATAGCTACTCTATCAGACAAGGATAGTTATGTACAATCTATGTTTAACACTACAAATTCAGGTGATTCAATATGGGTTTTTTTTGGATATAATCTAAATTTTAATGAATTTGATGAAGCATATATACATTTCAATTTTTCTGCTAAACCAGAAAACTGGGAAAAAGCAGAAATTTCGATTGATGCTACTATGTTCGGACAATTCAATGCAACCGTTTGTTTAATAACTGATAACTGGGGAGAAGGAACAATTACTTGGGTAAATAAACCTCTGCATGGAGAAATAATTACGACATTTGAAGTAACAGGAACAGCATTCTACAAATTTGACATTTCAAATTATATACAAGGAGATAGTATTTCAGTATGTATTAATGCTTCTAATAGTTATGAACAAAGCGGATATGTTATGGCAACATCAAGAGAAGGACACGGAGCAGGTTTACATATAGGACCTCAGCTAATATGGACTTATGAGACTGCTGATCCCATTATTGAAGGATATAACTTATATATTTTCTTAGGTTTAATTGTTGTTATAGGAATAATCAGTATTCAAAAGAAAAAATTAAAAATTAAATAATATATTTTTTTTATTTCTGCTTTCCTCTATTTAAAAACAAACCATACATTTAAAGAAAGAATTTTTTTAAAAAAGCATATTTTTTAGACTTGCTTAATAAATGCTAATGTTAAGAGTCTTTTCTGAATCTGAAAATTGAAGCTATTTTATTTTATACTTTAAAATAAAAAATTGCTCTTTTTAAAAATAAAATTGTTGAAAATAAAAAAGAAATGTATTAAGTTAAGAGCTCAAATATTAAATTATTAATTAGAATTCCTCTTCTTCCTCATCTTCCTTTAGAAGGCCTGCTTGCTTTAACAAATATATCTGGTGTACAATGCGGTAATCCCGATGGAGCACCATTATATCCTGTTGATAAAATATGATTATCTTTAACAAGTACAGCTCCAACATTCCTTTTGATACAGGTTGATCTCATAGAGACTACTTCAGCTATCTTCATAAAATAGTTATCTTTTGAAATTCTTTGATTAGATTTATTCATTTCTTATAACCACTCTAAAAATTTTTCTAAAATAATCTTATTTCTCATTTTTATTAATTTTTTCTTCAACAGTAGATACTACTTTTGGAAGTACATCTCCTATTTTCTCATGGATAACAACTTCAGCTAAGTTATCCATATCTGTCTCCTGAATATTTATTATTGCTAATTTTGCTCCAGTAGATAAAACTCGAGAGGGATACCAAGCTACGGGAAAAACTATAAGAGATGACCCCAATACTAGTAATAAATCACAATCCTCAAGCATTTTATCTGCATCTTCAAGTTTTTTTGACTCAAGTTGTTCCCCGAAAAAAATAACATTAGGCTTTAATACTCCAGAACATTTCTCACAGGAAGGGGTGAAATTCCCTTTCAGTACTTGGTTTACCATAAAAGTTATTTGATAAACTTGCCCACATGTCATACACTTTGATTCATTAGCGGTTCCATGGAGCTCAATAATATTTTTTGTTTTCGCTTTAAGGTGTAATCCATCAATATTTTGAGTGAGAACACCTTTTAACTTGCCAAGTCTTTGAAGTTTAGTCAAGGCTTTATGACCTTTATTTGGCCGTGCTTTAAAAATCGCCTTTCCGGTTTCTAACATAAATTCTAAATTTTTAGCTGGATTTCCCACATACGAATGAATCGATGCAAATTCATATGGATCCACTTTTTCCCACATTCCTGTTCCTGGTGATCGAAAATCGGCAATTCCACTCTCTGTACTCATACCAGCTCCGGTAAGTGCTACAACATTTTTTGATTCAATGATTAGATTTGATAGGATTTCGATTTTTTCTTCAAATGATTTCATTTATTTATTTCTCTAATTTTTTCTTAAAAAAAATTATTATGATCATATTGTCTTATAAAATATTTTATTGTTTTATGATTTTATTGTATTAATGCTTGTCGAAGAATTTAAACAAATTAAATATGAAAAAGAAGAAAATGGAATTTTAACGGTTACCCTAAACTGGCCTGTTAAGAAAAACGCTCTTTCACCCTTAGGTCTGTTAGAAATCATGTATGCAGTCGAGCATGCTGAAATGGATAAACAAGTTAAAGTTATGATATTAACAGGTTGTGAGGAGGCAGGAGCGTTTTCTTCAAGGAGGTTATTTTTCAAATGAAATGTTGAAAGATATACCTGAAAAATATAGAACAGAGATTAATTTAAGAGATATGGCATCAAAGAAGTTGTGTCTTAAGTTTTGGGATTTTTCAAAACCGGTAATATCTGTGATTAATGGCTTTGCTGTGGGGGGCGGATTTACACTTCCTGTAATTTGCTCAGATTTAGTTTATATGGCTGAAGATGCATGGTGGGCATTATTTTTTGTAAAAAGAGCTGTGATGCCTGACTTTGCAACTACAGTTCTTTTGCCTTTCATGATAGGCATGAATAAAGCAAAAGAATTGTTTTATTTTGGCGATCGGATGAGGGCACAAGAAGCAGAAAGATTAGGGCTCGTTACTAAAGTATTACCTAAAGATAAATTAATGCCTTATGCGAGAAAGCAAGCCTTAAGACTTATTCCACCTAAGGGTCCATTACTTTCAATTAAACTAATGAAGAAAACCATTCATACTTATTTTAGGGATATTATAGAAACTCAACTAGATTTAGAAAATAGGATGTGGACCAAGGCGATTCAAAGTAAGGATTTTGGAGAATCTTTAAAAGCTTTAAAGGAAAAAAGAGAACCCTCTTTTATCGGAAAGTAGGCTCATATTTCTGAAAAAATTAACGGAATTTTTGACAATGATTTTTGATTTGGGATTAATTTTACAAAAATTTTGATTTCTTGATCTAGTAGCTTATTTGTATATTGTCTCTAAAAAGTGAATTAAAAAAAAAAAATTAATAACGATTATTTTTATTTATTGAATATTATATATTATTATTAATAATACTCAAATATGCAACTTTCATTATTTAAAAAGATATTTTAAAGATTAAAATAATGGACGTTAACAAGTATTGAGTTAATTTTTTAACCAGAATGGTGAATTGAGGAATTTCAACAAAGTCATTTATCTATAAGGTTGTAGTTGTAGGCGACGGTGGTGTAGGGAAAACATCTATGGTTCTCCGCTACTGTGAGAATACCTTTAAAGATAATTATATTATGACAATTGGTTCTAATTTCTCCACCAAGCAAGTAGATTTAGAGGAATACCCTAATTATTTAGTAAAGCTCCAATTATGGGATTTGGCTGGTCAGAAACATTTCAGTTTTGTTCGTCCGCCATTCTATCGGGGAGCAACAGCAATTGTATATGTTTTTGACCTCACACGAAGGAGTTCATTTCAAAGTATTTTGGACTGGAAAGATGAAGTAGAAAAAGTAATTGGTGATGGTAAGCCAAGTATATTAGTCGGAAATAAAATAGATTTAGCAGAACAAGGGAATAGAGAAGTTGGAGAAGGAGATGGTGAAGCCCTTAAGGAGGAATTAAAAGCTATAGATTATTATGAAGCAAGTGCTAAGCAAAATATTAAAGTCGAGTCTATCTTCAAAAATATCACAATAGCTATTTTAGAAAAGACTAAAAAGATTTAGCTTTTTATTTGTTATAAACAATAAATTAAAATTTTGGAAAAAATTTCTAATAATTATCACATAAAAGCATTAAAATAATTTAGAAATTTAATATAATAAGGTAATATTCATGTTCGGTGGAACTCAGCGCGCTTATGATCGCGCACTTACGGTATTTAGTCCAGAAGGAAGGTTATATCAAGTAGAGTATGCTTTGGAAGCAGTTAGAAGAGGAACTCTTGCTGTAGCTGTAAAATCTAAGGATGATGTATGTATAGCAGCTCAAATTAAAGTACCAACAATATTAATGGATGCTGATTCAATAGATAAAATTTTCCAGGTAGATCAACATATCGGAGTAGCAATTTCTGGTTTACATGCTGATTCTCGGGCATTAATTAATTATTCCCGAGTTCAAGCTCAATCATTTAGATTAACTTATGATGAACCTGTAAGGCTTAACATGTTGGCAAAGTCTATTGCGGATTTATGTCAGATGTATTCACAGTATGGCGGGATAAGGCCTTTTGGGTGTGCTCTTTTTTTCATTGCAATTGATGCGGGAGGATCACAAATTTATACTACTTCACCAAGTGGAATATATCGTTCATTCAAATCATACGCGATTGGGACAGGAGAGGCTATTACTAGAGAATATCTTATTGAGAATTATAAAGAAGAAATGACATTTGATGAGCTTGTAAATTTCACTTTAAAGGCACTTAAAGAATCGATTGATGAGGATGCAACTAAGGAGAACATAAGATTGGCATATATTAAAAGTGAAGATAAAAAGTTTCATATGTGTAATAAAGAAGAAGTAGAAGAATTTTTAAGTAAGTTAGTATAATCTTTTTTTTTTTCAAATCATTATAAAAGAATTTATTTTTTAAATCTATATTATAGATATTAATTTAATATATCTAGAATTTTTCATTTATAACGAAAAAATAGGTAATTATAATGGCTAAAAAGAAGATTAGAGAAGAATTCGATAAACTTTTTAAGAAAGGTAATGAAAAAGCGATTAAAAAGATGTTAGATAAAAATCCATGGCTACTTGACGAAGTTTCGAATACAATGGACACGGGAATGGTTGAACAGAATCAAATAATTGCGGCATTAGGAGTAATGGAAGATGAGCTTGGAGGTCCCGTACCAATTGATGAGATCATATTTAGTTTAAGGGTTGATTTTAATATCCGTAAAAGTGAGGAAGAAGTGCATACGATTTTAACTGGTGTTGAGAATCTAACTCTTGTAAAAAGAAATTCAAATGGGTGGAGTTTAACCAATGAGGGAGGGAAAATTTGCGATGATTATCTTAATAAAAATCTAGGTAAATTTGATTTATGATTGCTTAAATATTTATTTTCGTTAAATGATTTTTAAATTATAACTACAGTATTATTTAAATATATGTTGAGATTTTTGTGTAATAGGTTCATTCTTATTTCTCCTTAAAAATAGGTGAGATTTATGGAAGATAAAAGAGAAGAAGATTTTGATAAAGAATTCGATGATGAGGAATTAGATTTAACTAAGGATGCTTTTTTTTCTGATATGGTGGAGATGGAGGAAGATATTGCTTCTGAAGCATATGAATTAGTGGAACATGCTCTTAATTTAATAAATTCACATTATTATGATGATGGCATTGAAATTCTACGCCAAGCAATTGGATTATATACCCAAATTAATAGAGAAGACGAAATTAATGCTATAAATGACAAAATATCAGAGATTTACATTCTTAAAGAAAAAACATTTAGAGAAGATGAAATAGAAGCGGAAAAAGAAGTTGAAGTAACTGAGGTTATTGAAGAAGCCGAAGAAGTTGAAACGATTAAAGAAGAGGGATTACTTGAAGAAACTAAAAACGAAGCCGATTTGATTAGCAGAGCAGATCAATTAATAGTTGAGGCACACCAATTAGCTAATTTCAATAAGTTTGAGGAAGCTCTTGATAAATATGATGAAGCGGAAAAAATTTTAGAGGAACTTGGTAAATCAGATGAAATTGAAAGAATATACCCATTAATCGAAGATTGTTATAATAAAAAAGCTGAATATCTACGTGTTATTAAAAAAGAAGAACAAAAAGAAGTGGTTATTGGTGAGGAATCAGAACTACCATTAAGTGAGGAGCAGTTAAAAGAGGAAAAATTAAAACAATATCTTGAAACCAAAAAACGTGAGGATGAAATTTCATCTAAAGGTTATGAAATATTAGATAAAGCAGTAAAGTTAGCTAAATTACACGATTATGATCAAGCTATGAGTCTATATAAAGAAGGAGCAACTTTGTTTAAAGAATTGAATTGGACATATGAAACTAAGAAAATTCTAGATACGATTGAGCAATTAGAAAAAGAAAAAATTGCCCATTTTCAAGCACTTGAAAGAGAAAAAGTTCATATTGAGCAAAAAATTGAAAAAGAAATTCAAAAAGAAAAAGTTATTGATCAACATGTTAAAGAATTAGAGGCCCAAGAAAAATTTGCACAGATGGAAAGAGTAAGAGGATTAGAACTTCAAAAAATGGAACGAGAATTTTTTAAAGCTCAGATTGATAATATGGTAACTGAAGCTACTAGATTGGCTCGTGAGTATGAATTAGCGATGCAGAAGGCTATTAAAGATGGAAAACTAGTAGAAGAATGCCTTTATCCTAAAGTGATTGAAATTTATAAAAGAATAAAGGAGCTACTTCTTGATAAAGGTTGGAATAGTGAAGCAGAAATTTATGATAGTACAATAAATGTATATATTCAAAAATTTGAACAGGATCAAAAGATTAGACAAATTGAAGCGGATAAGACAAAAAAGCAGAAAGAAGCCGAAGATTTGATTAAGATCAAGAAAGAAGATGTAGAAATTGGTTTAAGTGAAGAACAATTAATAGCCATAGAGAAGCAACGTCAAAGAGAAAAAGAAATACAAAAAGTTAGAAATGATATTGATGAAATGACAAAAAGAGCCGATCGATTGGGAAGAGAATATGAGGTAGCATTAAGAAAAGGTAAATTTATGTTAAAATGTCCTTATCCTGAAATTATCAATATTTATGAAAGAGCTAAACTAATAGCGCAAGAAAGAGGATGGAATACAGATGTAACAATCTTCTTAAGTCAGATTAATAAATTTGGACAAAAATTAGAAAAAGATAAGAGATTACGGCAAATAGAGGCAGAAAAGGCCAAAAAAAGGGAGGAAGTAGTAGAACTTCTCAAGATTAAAAAAGAAGAACCGAGTGTCGGTTTAGATGCTGAGAAGCTTAAATTATTAGAAGAACAAAGAAGATTAGAAGAGGAAAAGAAAGATTTTGAAGAAGTTATTGATACAATGATAAATCGAGCAGAAAAAATGGCTCGAGAATATGATGTAGCCATGAAAAAAGCTATAAAGAGAGGAGATTTAGCAGAAAACCCTCCATTTCTAAGAATCATCAGTATCTATGAAAGAATAAGAAAAATGTTAGTTGAAAAAGGAAGAAATGAAGAAGCTGCTGTGTATAGTAATCAAATATCTTTCTACAATCAAAAATTAGAAAAAGATAACAAATTAAGAGAAGTTGAAGTCCACAAAGCTGAAAGAGAAAAAGCACTTGAAGAAATGCATAAAGTTGATAAGAAAGTTGGAATGGAGGTAAAAAGATTAAAAGCTATAGAAAGGAAAAAAGAAGAAGAAGATTTTGAAAAATTTATATCTGAAAATGTCAATAGAGCTGAGAGAATGGTACGAGATTTTGAAATGTCTATGAGAAAGGCATATAGAATAGGGGAAATATTAAAACGTACACCATATTCCGAGGTAATTGATATATACAAACAAATTAAGGATAAATTAGATGAGAGAGGATGGATAGAACAATCACAAATTTATTCAAACCAAATTAAAATTTATCAAGAAAAATTAGAGAAACATGAAAAACTATTGGAAGTAGAAGCCCAAAAAGCTCAAAGAGAAAAAGATCTTGAAGATATGCACAAAATAGGTAAAGTTGTCCAAATCGATCAAAAAAAATTTGATACTCTGGGAAAAAAGAAGGAAGAAAAAGAATTTCAAAAACATATTACAGAAATGGTCAATAAAGCAGAAAAATTAGAGAGAGAATTTAATTCAGCTATGAAAAAAGCAATAAAAAAAGGAGAAATATTAGAACGTACACCATATTCCGAGGTAATTGATGTATACAAACAAATTAAGGATAAATTAGATGAGAGAGGATGGATAGAACAATCACAAATTTATTCAAACCAAATTA
>JAZGEW010000011.1:0-41348 GCA_036478875.1 Promethearchaeia archaeon
AATAAACAAAATATCTCCTTCCTCATTTGAGAGAACGGGAGTAAAATCACTTCTTTCTAAC
Organism: Promethearchaeia archaeon; assembly: GCA_036478875.1. Classification (GTDB taxonomy): domain Archaea; phylum Asgardarchaeota; class Lokiarchaeia; order Sigyniarchaeales; family SOKP01; genus Loki-b32. The sequence goes on from JAZGEW010000011.1 coordinate 62, forward strand.
CAGTATATGCTCGCATTTTTTAAAAAGTTTTGTGATGCAATTGTTTCTCGCACATGGAAGTTCAAAAGAGCTAAAAACGCAAGATATGAGGATCAGGACTTTTTAAAGGTGTTCTTTTTTTCCGAAATCATAGGTAGATCGATTCATGATACCAGTGAAAGGCTCAACGAATATCTTTTAAGCAGTAAAAGAGGAAGACGCAAGTCATTCGCTGACGGGAGGAGAAAACGCATCATCCCACATCAAACCGAAGTAAACAAGTACCTTCGCAAAATTGGACTCAATAAAGCACGCAGTATTCTGCGAATCTGCCTGGATTCCCAACTAACGGAAGCCTTAAGGCTTGGACTCATCTCGAAAAAGGTCAACGTAATCATTGACTTCACAGAACATCCTTATTATGGTCAACGTGAAGATAAAATGATAAAGGGTACCAATCGGCAAAAGGGTACTAAGAAAATGAGACATTACCTCGGTTTCTCGATTTTGTCGAAGAAGGTCCATCTTTATGCAGGATTGGAACACGTGGCTAACGGGCAATCTAAAATTCCTATAATTCTTGAATTCCTTGATCACGTGCTCGATCTTGGATTTGAGTTGAATTACGTATTAATGGATCGAGAGTTTTATAGGGCAGTGCTCCTACATGAGATCAAAGCCAGGAAGGGGAATGTTTTAATTCCAACCAAGCAATATAAAAAAGTTCGGGAGATGATTGAAGCCTATATTAAAGGGGAAGGAAATCGGGTGCGGAGATACACGTTCTCTAGTGCCACCGAAGCAAAGCACCGATTTTTTCAGCATGTTTACCTGATAATAAAAGCAAAACGCAGTTTCACTCTTCAAGGCGTGAAACGAGACTATCGAACGGGTAAAATATCTTTAGACGATGCCCGGAAGCGGATATTTGCCATCATGACTACCGAGAAACCCAAAGGAAAGACAAGTTCTTGGGCGTCCCGCACTTCATTATTTTATCGACGACGATGGTTGATCGAAACGGGCTTCAGCGACTTAAATCGGATCAATCGTCGATGGAAATCAAACCACGATAATGTGCGATATCTTGATATGCTAGCAAGACTCCTGCTTTATAATTCGTGGAAAATAAACAAAAAATTGATCAAAAATGCCAGAACGAGGGATGGAAAACAAAGAGAGTGGACACTTGTTCAAAATCAGGACAGCTTGAAACAACTATTTCTTACAGCGAAGAAAAAATCACTGGAGGTGATTGGTTAAGGTTAAAATATTGTCGGCTTTCCGAACAAGGAAAATAATAGAAAAAAAATTAAATACTTGAATACTATTAGAAAAAAAAGAAAATTATAGTGTACTCTTAATCCAGAGTAAACAGTCTAGGGACCTGTACCTTGTCCACCAGCAAACATAATTTTCAAGATATAATCAGAACCATAAATTCAGTGTATTGATGTTAATATATTTCTTTATGTTTTTATTTAAACCCCAAAGATATTCAAATAAACTAAAAATTCAAAATTTTATTTCAAACAGAAAAAAGCAAATATCATAATTATTAATAAAAAAATAAGAAATATTGAGTATACTTAATGTATACAATCTATGGGCCTCCACCAGACGTACCAGCGAACATTATATTCACTTCTTTCGTGTTTAGTTTTATTTCTAAAAACATCAATTTAAACTCAGATAAAATGAAAAAAGCTCTCCCTAATTAATTCACAAATAACAAAGTAATCAAGAATTAAATGAAGATGTTCTCAAAGAAATCAATTCAGTATAATGATGTTATTTTATTTCTTTATTTTTTTATATAAAGTCCGAAGAAATTCAAATAAGATAAAAATTAAATATTTAGTCCTTTATTTTTATTTGAGTTGTTTAATATAAACATTATTTAACATGCTGAATTCACACGATCTTAAAATTTTAGAAAAATTATCCAAAGAAGAATTTAAAACGAATTCTGATTTATTACTTCAATCTCTTCTTAATAACTTTATTATGCAATTAGAACTAGAACCTTATCAAAAAGATCTTAGATTAATAATAAGTAAAAAAGAGATTTCAAAATCTAGCAATGTTTTTAGTATTGGAGTTAAAAAATATTTTCTAGACAAAACTTTAGTTATAGAAGTAAATGAGAATTTTGTAAAGTTTTTAGATTTTATTGTACTAAGAGAACTTTATAATTTATTCGTCCCCGTGGAGTTATGCAATCACGAATCTGTACAGCTTGTTATTAATCAAATTATAATGAATGATTTGTTTAAAAAGGATACTTTAAATGAATGGAGAACTCTCATTAAAGAAAAAATTGAACAATTTGATCTTTTATCAGGGGGATTTAATCGATTAACTGCTTTTGACCGATTAGAGAGTTTTTTCAAGATAAAAAAATTTGGAAATAATCCAATACGCTTTTTTTTCCATTATATTCGTAGAAATATCTCGTTAATGAGTCAAAAAATAGAAGATATTGACCGTGATATACATTACATTTTTTTTCATGAATTTCAAAAATACATCTCAAAATCAATGATTAATGATGAGATAATAGAAACAATAAGATGTTTAAAAGATATCTTTTATAGAGTAAAGAAATATCAAGATTTACGAAGTTATAAACAATATTTTCAAGAGTTTAAACAAAGTGGTCAACTAAAAACGGGATTAAGTTTAAGAAAATTCGTTAAAAACATGGAGTGGATAAAAAATTATAGTTATATTGCTCCTAATTATCATTTAAATCGCAATACAATGAATGTTTGTGTCATTATCTCTTATTTCTGGTTTAATCCGTTATTAGAAAAATCAAAGATATTTAAAATAATAGAGACTCTTCCATTTTTCGTTTCCCCTAGATTTTCAAGAAGAAGTTTTTGTATAGATGTTTTTGGATTTTTTGTATTACCGAAAGTTTATTTAAAGGACCTTACGAGTTTTTTAAGAAAATTGGAAAGCTTTGGTTATCTCATTAAGTATTATTGTTTTATTCGAAAATCGATAGAGTACACATTAAATCTAAATTATTTAAGACCCTATTCACAAAAGTATTGTATTATTAATCCTAACCATCAAAATTATGAAATCAGATATGAAACTGAATTTAAATTGAATTATGGAATTAAATTTTATGAACCTAAACTTAATTTTTTAGAGTTTTTACTAATTGATAGAATTCGGTTTTTCAGTGTATCAGGATTAGGATTTGAAAGAAGAACTGAAACCCTACAAACCTTAAAGTCAGATTTAATGAATATTATTATCACTGAGCATACATTAATCAAAAACTTAAAGAAGACTTTACATTTCTTTCAGACTTCAGGTATCTTAAAGTCAGAAATTTTACGATATATAGAATCGAATGAACAATTTGGATTTTTTTATATCAGAAATATTTTAGAAGATATATTGTCATTAATTGATTTTGTGGAAAACGAAATATTAAAAAAAAATCCAGAAATTAAAAATCTAGATCTACTTCGAAGTATATTAAAGAATCAGTATCATACTGACTCAATTGAGAAAAATATTGCATTAAGTAATATTCAAATTAATAACCTTGTGTTAAACGATATTTTTTCAGTATATTTTGAATCAAGAAATGAATATATTAAAAAAATTGAGAAATTCAACCATTTTTATGATTTATTTAACTCATGCTACAACTTAAAGCTGTTCAATTTAAAAGCTATGAAGAAAATAGTTGATAATCAAAATTTAATAGAATTAATATATAAAACCAAGGAAGAAAAACTAAAAAACTCTTTTGAGAAATGGAAACTCTATAAAATCACTAAAAATGAAATTGATAAAGTAATTAACAAATTCTTAAGTAATGAATCACCTCTAATTCAACCATCTTTGATCAATACAATAATTACGGGGAATGAATATAGGAAAGACTACCTTCATTTAATACTGAAAGATTCCTTAGAGACTCAAAGATTTATTGAAGAATTAAAAAAATTTTTCCCATTTACTGACATAAATTATGCGAAAGATTTAATATCCAATGAAAACTTAATCCATGTAGATATACACACGCCTAATATAACAATAAAAGAAAAAGCACAGTTATTTTCAATTCTCTATAATAGGTTTAAAGATAAACTATATTATGCAAAATCTTTTTTATGGATAGGATATTTCTCCGCAATTTCAAGTAGGACATTTTATGATTTCACAAAAAAGAAATATTTTTACACAAAGGATCTTTTTGAGCAATACTTTCTTTATATCGAAAAACTTTTGGGAGAACCTTTAAAAAACCTTCAAGATAATAGAGCTTCTAATGAAGAATTCTGGTTGAGGGAAAAACATTTATTAAGTTTTGTTGAAAAGGTCAATGATCGTGTCTTGAGGGAACAAAATGATTTTAGTATCACAAATCTAAATAAATTATTAGACTTTAATCTACATCTTAAAGAATACATTTTAGATTCTAAGAAATTTAAAGAAATAAAACAAGAGCTTTTTTATAAGAATTATATTAAAACCATAAAATTATTTCCCGCTTTTCAACAATTCGGACTCGGTCAACACTTTTTGTATCTTTATCCTTCAGATATAAATGAACTCGATTTTAAACTTCTTTTCACAAATACCTTTCAAAAAGTAAAATATCCCGCCTGTATAGACAACTCTAACTCTCTTTTCATAAAATATATCATCCCTCATGCTGCGCCTCAATTAAAATATTTACATTGGTTAACGAAATCGAAAAAGGTAATTCGAGAATATTGTGGATTTTTTATTAAGAAAATTAATCATATCCTTCATTTCACCCAAAATCTTAGTTCAGAAGGTTGGGTATATGATAAAGATCGGTTTAAAATGCACATGCAAAACATACTTTTCAAACCTGATTATAATATTCAAATTCCGGAAATAAAAGAATACGAAATAACAGATAAATTTATTTCTTCATATTTAGGACCCGAATCTCCTGAGTTCGAATCTCTATCGAATATTTATAATTGGCAATCTATTGATATAAAGTCATTTTTAAGAACTAAAAAAGCAACTACTGTTAATCATATCATTAACCTGTTAGAAAAGGGCTTAATTTTTCCATATTTATCTTTAAAAAACTTGGATCTTCACGATAAAGTCTACGTTATTATCCCGAATTTGAAACCAGAATTAAATAATACAATATTTAAAATTTTCAGCTTTTTTAATTTAGCTTTTGTTTATGAAACTGAGGGAGAATATTTCATTTACGGATTTGAACAAGAAAAAAAATACCAAAATGGTCTAATGATCAAGATCTATTTTCCTAAGTGTGAGATCAGTGAATTTTTACGATTATTTGATTTACTCTTCGAATATTTAGAGATTAAAGACTATTTAATATTAAATGACTTGGTCGATGGTAAAACTCTAATAAAATCAATCTACGGAGGTTTAGCTTTTCTAGATTCTTACAATCCTTTAAATAATCTTGAATGGAATGATCAGGACAAGATTTGGCAGAATCCAAAAATATTCACTTCAAAGTTTGAACCCATCTATCCAGATTTAATATCTAAGGACAAATGATAATATTAATGTTGAATTAGAATAGTAGAAGCCTATTAACTATATTACAATATAATTGAGAAAAATATTATAAAATTAAATTTTAAATAGGAAAAAAGCGCCCCCGGCATGGTTGTCGTCTTGATCAGAAATTGATCAATGAAATCGAACATGCGACCGCCCGGTTAACAGCCGGGTGCTCTACCTAACTGAGCTACGGAGGCACAATTATGGTATTAATATTGATATATTAATTTATTAAATATAATATTTAGCTTTTTCTTTAATATTTAAAGAGTACTCAATTAATTTACAAAAATGATTCACTTATTTCTGAATCAATCTGCTTGGGCGGCGTAATAAATCAGCCATTTTGCCATAGCCTGAAAAGATTCATTTATATTTAAATCGTTTTTTGAGGAACAGAATACACACTGGTTACATTTTGCTTTATCAGCATAATCATTTGCAATATTAAAATCTACTTCATGATCGGAAAGATCCCATTTCATTCCCATAAGAATTATAGGAACGAAACCCGCTTTCTGGCGGATAATTTTTAGCCATTCAGGGATTTCTCTAAACGTATCATAATCACTAATATCAAAACATATAAAACCCCCACTAGCACCTTTACAATAATCAGGTAAAAGTTCACGGAATCGTTTTTCACCGGCAAAATCCCAGAGTTGCATTTTAACGGCTTCTCCCGTGTCTAGTATTTCAGATTTCGTATGAAATCCAGCACCTATGGTCATTTTATAACCTTCTTCGAATTTTCCCGTACAATACCTCGTAATCATCGCAGTTTTTCCTACACCTCCCGCACCAGCTACAATTACTTTAAAAATCCATGAGCTCTGCATTTTAATGAATCACATAAATATTCTAACATAAAGAATAAGCTTATTGATAAATAATAAAAATTTTTCTTTAAATACTTTTTTGATTAAAAAGGACAGTTTTAAATTTTCTAACTTATAGGTTTAAAATATAATTTAATTTTGAAGAAAATGGTAATTAGTAGTCCCTTTTTTTTAATACAATATAGTTTCTTTAAATATTATAATAAATTTTGAATTTCTATAATTTTGCATAAAAGAATTTAGCAAATAGAATATGTATTTATTTAATAAAAGTTTCTTTTCAAAATAAAAAAGATTTTTATAAGATTTTATTCTATTATTTTTTAGAACTAAATTTTTAAAAGTATTACAATAAAGGTTGTGATAAGAGAGTATTAAAGACGACGACATTTGTCCCATATGTAGTTTTCCAAAAGAACTATGTATATGTGATAGGTTAAGTGCCGATGAGCAACAAATAGTAATCTCTAATGATAGAAGGAAATGGGGGAGGGTTGTTACTGTTATTACGTTTGTTGGTAATTTCGACGTAAATCTAAAGAATATTTTAACGAAAGCAAAGAAAAAATGCGCTTCTGGAGGAACTGTACGAAATAATGAAGTTGAACTTCAAGGAGATCACCGATTTAAATTGAAAAAATTCTTGATTGATCTTGGATTCCCTGAAGAAAATATACTTATACAATAATAATCATTGAAAGCTTATACCTACAATAAAAATATATAAAAAAAAGTTGGAAGACTTCTATACTAGATAAATTAATTAAATATTTAACCTAAATTAATTTCTATGGATTCTATTATTTTTAAAGTAATTTTTAGAGCACAAGAACAATTTGAAAATAAAAATCTTACTTTAAGCTTTAAACATTTAGTTTTTGAAAATCCGTTATCCGTTCAAGCCCAGTCAATTTTAGAATTAAAAAAATTAAGTGAAACAAATCACCATATAATCAATTTTCAAAATATTGAAGAAGTTCTCATCATAGGAAACCCTGTAGATGATTTTATATATAATTATTATCTTGTTATCCTGTTCTCACTTAAAGCAGATGGGAAAAAAACAGGGTACTTAATTGGTAATATTAAAAAATTGGGCGATGTTATCATAGGAGTTTGGCCTTTTAATTCTCAACTCAAAAATACTACAGGACAAAAAGTTTTAGAAACATATAATGATATTATAGGGAATCCACATAAATATAGTAATATTTGTTTAATATCTCAATAAATATCGAATATAGGTTTATTTAAATAAATCTTCGCTGTCATTCTCTTTTAAAAATTGTATTAATTCTTCTTCTAAAGGCATCCCTGTTCTAGCACCTAATTTTTGGATTTTTAACGCTGCTGCAGCATTAGCATACTTGATTGATTTTTCTAAATTCCATTTTTTAATCCAATATGCAACTGAAAATGCACCATTAAAAACATCGCCAGCCCCAGTAGTATCAACTATATTCTCTATGTCATAAGTGGGAATTTCTTTTTGAAATTCTGCAGTAGTAACTAAAGCTCCTTTTTTACCTAATGTAATTACTACCAGTGGAATCCCTTTTTTAATTAATTCTTTAGCACTATCTTTTGGGGTGTTATATTTTGTTATCATTTTAGCCCCTTCTTTGTTCGGTATTAGAATATCTGCCTTTAATAGCATATCTTTTAAACTACTCCAACCTCGCTGAGCTATCTGGGATTCAAGGTCAATACTAACTTTGATGTCATGTTCTTTAGCTAAATTAATTACTCGTTCTGATAATTTTGGATGGATCAAAGTCGTATGGAGAACTTTAGACTTAGAGATATAAGATTCCTCCAGATCTATAAGTTCTAATCTTGTTGTTTTCATATGAGGTGATTGAATAATGGTCTTTTCACCTTTAACAACAAAGATAAAATTTACAGGTGTTTTCTTCCCCTTTTTTTTCAGTAAAAGTGTAGTATCAATTTTTTCTTTTTTAAAATCTCGAACTAAAAAATCTCCGTATGAATCATCTCCAACAGCACCAATGAATCCACAAGAAACTCCAAGTCGAGCTACAGTAACTAAATAATTGGCGGTTACCCCACCTGAAAAATAATTTTCAGTTATAGCATCAATCTTTTCATCAGGTTTTGGAAAATGAGGAATCTCTGCTACCCAATCAACTACTACTTCCCCTAACCCAATTATATCTATTTTACCCATATTTAACTCAAGCTTTTAAGAGCACCAGTAAATTTAAAGATATCTAAATAAAAAGAGAAATTTAAAAAAACAAACAAATTAGATTTCAATCTTTTTCATTACTCTTTCCAATTCATCATCAATATTAATATCTTTGAAATTATATACAGATATCTCATATTGGTTTGAATAATCACTGAATTTAGCTCTCCCTTTGATGATAACATCTTTCCCTAGAAATTCGGAGGATTTTTTTTCTAAAAATTTTTCAAATTCAGGAGTTTCTTTTAGCTGTACTACATTAGCTGTTTCTACTCCAATTAATTTTTCGGCTTGTTCTCCCATAAAAGTAGTTCTAATTGTTCCAGTTCCATCATCAATTGTAAGATTAATAATCATTCTAAATTCAGTATTATCTCCTTTCCCACAGGTGCAATTTTCAACTTTCTTATAACAGTTCTTGCATGCTTCATAAATAGTTATATTGTTAAGATCTTTTGCTATGAAACCTTTTATTTCAATCGTTCCTGATGCTTCAATTGACTCCACTTTAATATAATTTCCAGAAAAATTTGTAGATCTTTCTTGGTTACTAAGATCAATACTTTTAAGATTTTTAATTTCTAAGTCTTTTAACTCTAGTATTGACTCCTTAATTAAAGAAATTTCATTTCTCCTCGAAAAATTACTATATTTGACTAATGTATTTTTTAACGATAATCCTTGTCCAACATTTAATAATTTTGAATATTCTTCTGCTTTTTCACGCCATAAAGTTACCCTAATACCATCCGAACCATCGCTTACTATAAATCCCAATAAAGACACGTCTTCACCAGATTTTAAGGATATTGTTTTTATATTGTCGACTGAGGTTATAATTCCATCAAAAGAGACTACTCCTTTACTCTTCTGAAGATTTTTTATTTCTTTTGTAAAATCTCCTTTAATATCAATATCTTTATCTTTCTTTGCAATTATAGTGCTTTTATTAGCAACTAGATCAATAGTTTTTGAATCTAAACGGTTCAAACGAGGATTTAAATTAGTTATCGATATAAAATCATCGATATTATAAGCACTAATTTTTTCAGTATCTTCATTCCAGAAAGTAACTCTTATTGATCCTGTGGAATCTAGTAATGTTAAAGACCTTACACTGCCAAATCCCCCATCTTTTCTAGTAAATTCCCTTATGGGGGATATTTGAATTATTTTTCCTTCTATAGAAATTGATTTAAGATTTAAATTAATCTCATCGATATTAATTGATTTAAATGTAATTTTGGGATATTTGTTATAATCAACATCTTCAGGAGCTAAAATTATTTTTCCATATCTTCCTACATGTATTTCCATATCTCCATATTTACCTTTTTTCGCATTTCCATTAATAATTTTAACGAGTTCATTTTTCTCAAAATTAAGTTCATTAAAAATCTTTACTTGATCATCCCAAAGTACGATTCGGGCATCTCCAGTATTATCATGTAATAGAAAAGAACCTACAAATCCATTCGTTCCATCATTTTTTTTAAAGCTATTAGTATTGTAGATTTCCTTGATTCTCCCAAAAACAGTCACATTTTTCATATTTTGAGTAATATCATTAATGAAAATTTCAATATCTTTTAAAAGATCTTTATTTTCGTTCTTTATGTCAACACCCAATTCTTTAGCTATAATAAATAAAGCTCCTTCATCAGAAATTAGACCTTTTAATTCATTTTTCTTATCTTCAACTAAATTTTGAATTTGTTTTCTCGTTAAACCAGCATCCTCAATGATCTTATTAATATAAACCTCGGTTTTCATTTCAATCATATCACTAAAAAAAATAATTTTGTTTTTAAAATAATTTAGTAGGGATTATTTAAAAAAAAAATTATTTATTTGTAATTAAAAAAAGTTTTCCTTTTAAAATTAAAGAGTATTACATAAAGGTAATTTATCAAGTTGATTCTATTACAAAAAATAAATTATTTTCAAATTGTTTTTATGAGTCTTATCAATTATTTTATATTGTTGTAAATGAAAAGTTTTAAAATAATACCTGTAATAGATATTTTAAATTCAAAAGCAGTTCATGCTAAAAAGGGAGAAAGAACAAAATATAAGCCCTTAAAATCTTATTTATTTCATTCATCTAATCCTGTGGAAATTATCAGCATTCTTAATAGTAAATATAATTTTGATTTGTTTTATATCGCAGATTTAGATTCAATTATGAAAAAAGCCCCAAACTTTCAAATATTAAAAAAAATTTTGAAAATTTCTAATATTAAAGTAATGTTAGATCCAGGAATTGTTAAACTTGAAGATATTTTTCAATTCCTAAAAATAAAAATTAAAAATCTAATTTTTGGCTTAGAAACTATAAAAAATTTTAAAATAATCATTGAAAGCTTACAAATCTTAAATCAGAACAATATTTTTGTCAGTATTGATATGTATAATGGACAAATTATATCAAATGCGAAAGATATAAAGAACCAAAATCCAATAAAATTAACAAAAAAATTAGAATCTTTAGGTGTTAAAAATATTATTCTTTTAGATTTATTTAGAGTAGGTCAGAAAATTGGGGGAATTCCACAATTATATCTAGATATTTTACACAATTTTAATGGAAATGTTTTTGTGGGCGGGGGGATAAAAAATTATACAGACATCACAAATATTAAAGAATTAAATTTTTCTGGCGTATTAATAGCTACAGCTTTATATGATAGAACAATAGATATTGAAAGATTAAGAAACTTTGGTTAATTTATAAGTTTTAATCTATAAAAATTACACCAGTACTCGATACATTTAAAGATTTCTTACATACTGGACAAGTATGTTTCATTCTAACCCAATCCGTCAAATGTTCTTTATGGGCTTTTCCATCGCAAATTGGACAGCCAGTAACTTCATCAAAAATTTCTATATTTTTCCCACATACGGAACATTTTGTTTTTGATGCAGTAGATATTTTGATTAATTCTTTTTTTATATCTAATGTTACATTTTCGGTGTTCTCTGCAGTAGGATTAATTTGCTTTAATTCGTCTCTTGTATCAACACAAAATATGGACCCCCCTGTATCATCCTTTTTATTACCGATCCAAACAACTTTACCTTTGAAATAACTAGACCCCTTATCTTCTAGAGTCAAGTTTAGTCTTCTATCTTCCATCACATAAGTTTGTATAACTTTTGTGTATTTTAAATCTAAATTTGCCGATAATTGCTTAACCACTTCTATTGGTTCTTTAAATACCTCCTCAGTAATGTCCACTTTTGTAATTTCTTTAGGTGACATGATAAAATCTCGATATTTTTTTTATATTTAATAAAAATGATTTAATTTAAATTTTTATATAAAATTATACAAAAATAAATGTTTTGGATTTTATAGTTATTTTTATGAAATTAAAAATTTGGGTAATTATTCTTTTTATTCATAATATTAAAGTTAAACTGAAATTAATAAAGTAGTTTCTTGAATTGATTAAAATGAATTAATTTTATGAATTTAAATCCTAAATAAGTTTTTTAATAATTTTATATTATATATAATGGACCATGTCCCATAAAATCAAACTTTTAATCAGTCCTAGAACGATCGAAGAAGCTAAAATTGTTATTGATAATCAAGTAGAATATATCGATTGTAAAAATCCAGAAGAGGGGTCACTAGGCGCAAATTTTCCTTGGATCATTAAAGAAATGAAGAACTTAATTCCTTCTGATAGTTCTCAATTATTAAGTGCAACAATTGGTGACTTTCCAAATCTTCCCGGTTCAGCGTCATTAGCGGCTTTAGGAGCCGCGTTTTCTGGAGCAGATATAATAAAAATTGGATTGAAAGGTCCAAATAACGAGAAATCGGCAATAAAACTAATGAAAAAAGTTGTTAAAGCTGTAAAAGATTATAATGATAATATTAAAATTGTTACAGCGGGATATGCTGATCGAACAAGAATGAATTCATCACCCGAATTCATGAGCATTCCAACTATTGCATCAGAATCTGGTTCTGACATAGTGATGCTTGATACATTCATAAAAGACAACTTGGGACTATTTGATTTTTTAACAGTAGACCAACTAATTCAATTTAAAAATAAAGCAAAACGTTTAGATTTAGAAGTAGCATTAGCGGGAAACTTAAGGAAAAAAGACATACCTTTATTAATAAATATCTCACCCGACATAATAGGAGTAAGATCGGTTGTTTGCGAAGGATATGATAGAAATAATGGATCAATTAAACCAAAGTTGGTTGAACAATTAAAAACAGAATTATATAAAAAACAACAAGAATATATTAAGAGTCTCTGAAAATTTAGGTTATTATTTTTTGAATTAAATAAAAAATCATTCACATAGATTATAAGTAAAATCAATTTTTTACTTGTTCTCTAAGAAGATAGATTTACTTTTTTGTATTGATGTATTAAACGTTTTTATATCGGGTCTATATGATTCAAAAACATCTAATATTTTATTATCATTTTTATTTCTGCATATTGCATAAACTGAACGACCTAATTGATTCATGCTCGCCCCTATAATATCCAATTTGTTTAAATCATTCATTAAATCTTTTACATTATCTAATTCAAGAATTTCAAGAATTTCTGTACTTTTTACAAATTCAATAGACTCATTTACAAACGTATTGATATTTGGTTTTTTAATTAATGACTTTAGCGATTTTTTACCCGCTTCTTTTATTTTTTGACTTAGGATAGGATCTGTCAAGATTGATTTTGTATGAATGATTCCAAATGAACCACAGATTACTTTTAAATTTGGTGGTATCTTTATCCTTTCATATACACATGGGAATCCTGGCTCTTTCAAAATACCAATACTTCCATTTATCTGACCACAAACTGTTCCTAAACCTGTTCGATTTACCACTTCAGCAATGTGAGCTATCTTCCCCTTTTCTTGAGATGATAATTTTAAATTAAACAAATAATCTAATCCAAAAATAGTTCCTAATGCTCCAGAACCACTTGCACCATACCCACATCCAACAGGTAGATCAAAAAAATGATTAACTCTTATTTTACAAGATTTTCTGATATATTTTTTAATGTAATCGATGATATAATATGTAGTTTCGGCATTTTGATTTAATTTTTTGCCATTTATATTAATCTCGACTTCAAATTCATTTTTATTGTAAAGAAACTCACGAGTAATTTCTGTTTTTCCTACAGCACTAACGCAAAATCCAGCACCTCTAGAACCTATCTTCTCTGGATCCTTGATTTTGACACCATTAATTTTATCAACTATCTCAAAGAATCCAGATATTCTATGGGGTACTTTAACAATGACTTTTTTAATACTTTTAGACATAAATCTAATGAAACTTAATTTATCTAATCGACTATATATTATTACAAAGATAAATAGAATGAAAATATTATGAAAGGAAAAAGTGTAATTAAAATCGGTGGCTCATTATTATTTACTAAAGATAAAGAAGTTGATATAATAAAGATTCAAGAATTCTGTCAAATTTTTAAAAAAATAGAATATTCTGGAACCCATGTTATTGTATGTGGTGGTGGAAGAATTGCAAGAGTATATATAGATGCTGTAAGATCCTTTCATGGAAATGAAGCATTATGTGATACATTTGGAATAGATCTATCTCAAATAAATTCAAAATTATTAATTTCTTCTTTTCAAGATTTTGCTTATCCTTTAGTTCCAAAAACAATGGAAGAACTTTCATCAGCATTACTCTTTGGAAAGATTATTGTCATGGGAGGTCTACAACCTGGACAATCTACAACTTCTGTTGCTCTCGAAGTAACTGAATTCATACAAGCTGAAGAACTAGTGATTCTCACTGATGTTGAAGGGATCTATGATAAAGATCCAAAAAAATTTAATAATGCTAAATTGTTAAAAAGCTTAACTTATGCGGAATTACAAGATATAATTATTAATTCCTCTGGAGACAAACAAGCAGCAGCAGGAGAATATCGTATTTTTGATGCGGTCTCTTTGCAAATATTAAAAAGAAGTAAGATTAAAATCAGAGTTATGTCTGGTAAAGATCTAAAAGAATTTGAAAAATTTTGGAGAGGCGAAGAAGATATAACTTGTACAGTTATTTCTGATTGAAAATATTTAATAAATTATTTTAATCTTCAAAATTTAACTATCCTAATATAACTCTTTTAAAACCTAGGTATAAAATGTCTCAATCTTCATGGAAAGATCAAATAAAAAAAAAATGGGGCCCTCATAGTCATTGTTCTATATGTGGTAAGGCGATGGCAACTGATAAAAAATTCTGTAGCCAAACATGTAGGGATAATTATCTTAACCAAGAGAGGAAACAGAAGAAAAGAGGAAGATTACAATGTGTATTCTTAATTGTAATGCTAGTTGTAATGTTTGCAATAATGTTTTTACCAGGATTGTTTTAATAAATAAGATTTAAAAAAAGGATTTAATACTACTTTTTTAGATATTCTTTTAAAATTTTTTTAAAAAGATTAATATTATAATTTCATTTTATGATTATATGAAATGTTTTACAATTTTTCTAGCAGGGATAACCAAGCTGGTCAACGGTGCCGGACTTTTTTGGAAAATAATTTCCAATAACCGAACTCAAGATCTAATTAATATATTACCCGTTGAGCAACGTAGTAACTAATGAGATATCCGGTGAGATAGCTCTTCGTGGGTTCGAAAAAAACTACGTAAAGCGGAGTTTTCGATAATCCCACTCCCTGCATTCTTTTCATTATTCAGTTATTTTTTTTAAAACGTTATTCAAAAAATTAACTAAAGGTTTTATCATCTCTTCATCATTCTTTTTGCTTTTTAAAAATAAAAGGAGAAGTACTGGAGCTTTAAGGATATTTGAGGCTCTTTCCGCTATAATTGTACTTAATAATTTTGTTTTCATACCAAAAAGGTTATATGATGCTGTTGGTGATTTAATCCCTTCAATAATAGGTGGACTTCCTAATGTTACGTTCCCAATCCCCATATTGGGTTGATCTGAAATTAATAAAAGAAAACTCTTATGTAATTTAAATAGATTTAAATAGACTGTGATGTCCTCAATCTTTATGGTTTC
This sequence comes from Promethearchaeia archaeon, assembly GCA_036478875.1. Taxonomy (GTDB): domain Archaea; phylum Asgardarchaeota; class Lokiarchaeia; order Sigyniarchaeales; family SOKP01; genus Loki-b32. The sequence goes on from JAZGEW010000011.1 coordinate 15,711, forward strand.
TTCAGCTAAGAACTTCATTTGTAGTATTAATTACGTTTTTATAATTTAATTTTACAATTGAAAAATGCTGTTTTGTTATAACAATGCTTATATTGTTTAATTATATTTAAAAATTATATTAAAATTGCTTATAATAGATTAATATAATATTAAAAAATCACTCTATAGAAATTCTAAAGTGTCAAAAATCAAGGTTAATAATAGCAAAAACCTCAATAATAAAATACTTACTTGTTATAATTGTGGATTTCGAGTTGATAATCAAAAGCTAAAATTATGTCCAAATTGTCAAGTAATCCTAAATCCTAATACATATATCAATTGGAAGAAAAGTTGGTATGGATTTTTATGTTGTTTATGTATTATTCCTTTTTTTATAGTTTTCATAGTTAATCTTTTCCTATGATATTTTGAGTAACTTCAATCAAGAGATATCACTACATCAGATATCCTCTGTCTTCGAATGTCAAAATCATGATCAAGATAGATCGTTAAGCAATGTTGATCTTTTTTCTCTAGGTTTTTATGAACATAACTAATAGGAACTACAGGTAATTCTGATTCCAATACTGCTTTTTTTGGAACTGGAACAGGAATAATCGCTTTACACCGTTCGCAATTAACTAATACTACTTTAACATCGGAGGATTCAAATTTTTTCATTCTTTCTAATACATCAGTGGATAAATTTGAAGTATCTAAAGTAATTTTATCTTTTTGTTTAGGTGCAGAAGGAACGACTGGGATATCTAATTCTAGATCTTCGTCTGACAAGTATTTTGTTTTATTTTCTTTTTCTTCTTTCAAAGAAGTTGTTTTAATTTCTTCTCTTTTTATTTCTCTCCCACCAGTTTTACCTTTATTTTTTTTAAAAGTAGACGCTTTATTTTCCTGATTTTTATCCTTTTTAGTCAAAAATCTCACATCTATTAAATAAATCCATTATCTAATTCTTAAGATCAACTAAAATTATAAAAAATTTATATATTTTGAATTCGAAATTATCATTTCTGTTTGTAAATATAAAAATCTGAATAATTACTTCGGAATAAATAATATAAAGATAATATTAACCAAATACAAGTGAATTGTATTATAATCATTGGTTGTCTAATTCTTTAGACTCCAAAAATTACTCTTAATTCATTATAAATTTTTGATAACTCAGAAATTATTTGAGCATTATTTTGTTGAAGATAATAATTAATATAACCCGCCAATCCCTCACTATCTTTAATCCAGTCTAAAAAAGCTTGAATATCACCTTTAAGTTGAGGATCTACACTTGGACCGGCACTAGGAGAAGGTGCTGCTCCTGTAGATGCTGCTCCTGTAGATGCTGCTCCGTCCATTTGAGCCTCTTTTTGACCTATTTGAGCATTTGAATCCAGATATGGACCTTGTGTGCTCATACTTCCTACAGCTCTTTGAACATCCATAGCCGCACCAATGGCATAACCATCAGGGTCTAGGTAGACGATTAGTTTGTGTTCGTCATCTTTTGACGCAACAATGCTCCCATCACCTTTGTAAGACATTGCAACCAACCGTTCAGTTTCCATCTGTAATACAGAATATTTCACTCCTGATACCATTATGAATTGAGCACTTTGACCAATCCAACTTGATACAATTCTACCAATGTCTGCGCTAATGTCCCAATTATCTGTGGTATAAATAATTTCTTTACCTTTAACTACAGCTGCAGCGATAACATGGGGATCATTTTGCATTAAATCATAAACAGCGGTTTGTGGGTCGACTGGCATTTTTTTTCTCTTTATTCTGGTAATTTATAACTAAAATAATACTAAAGTCATTACGTAATGTTATAAAATAATTATATACTATTTTATTAAAAATTTATCGAAAACATAATTTTAATTAATTTTTTTCTCTATTTTTACATTAAATTTTCCAAATTCCGGTTGCTCATAATATTTGATCTGATTAAAATCTTTATGTATAGTTTCCTTATAACTATCTTCAAATGGAATTTTATTTTCAAAAAAAAGCGTATGATAAATATCATTTTTCCTTAAATTTTCCAAATGTTTTTCTGAACTATTTATATTTTTAAATAATTTTCTACATACCGGACAATTTGGGGATTGCTTTTCCAAAAGTTCTATTGGCTCCTTTTTGACAACAATTTGAAAATTTTTCTTTTTATTAAACAAGACCAAATCATACAGACAAAAATAACTCATAAGATTTCCATAGGATGAATACTCAAAAAAAACTTTATTTCCATGGGTGCATTCCCAATATAATACAGTAGCGTTACATTTTGGACATTTTGATTGAAAAACTCGAAGATAACAATGTTTTCTATGGGGCTTATAATAATGTCGCATTATATTAAGAGAAAAAAGGAATTTATTAAAGTGTTTCGATCAAATATTAAATTCAAAAATTGTAAACTGAGTTTATTATTAATGGATAAATCTTCAAAACGCAAACATTTAAATGCGCAAGATTAATTATGAAAATTAAAGAAGAGAATTTATAAAGGGTTGGTATAATTGGATCTTTCATTCCCTCAAAAAAATTTCAATTTATGCCCAGAATGTGGTAACAAAAATTTAATCTCAGATGATTCTCGTGGTGAGATAATTTGTAACCTATGTGGATTAGTTTTAAGTCAAAGACTTATAGATTCGGGACCAGAATGGCGAGCATTTACCTCAGAGGAGGCGAAAAGAAAAGTAAGAGTAGGAGCTCCTACAACACTTACTATTCATGATAAAGGCTTGAGTACTATGATCGGTTGGAAGAATAAAGACGCATATGGAAAAACTATAAGCCCTAAAATGAAGGCTGAAGTTTATAGATTAAGAAAATGGCATGTAAGAACACGTACTAATAAATCAATTGATAGAAATTTAGCTTATGCAATGAATGAATTAGATAGATTTTCTTCTCAACTGAACCTTTCTAAAGATTTGAAAGAATCATCTGCTCATATTTATAGAAAAATGGCTAATAAGAATTTAATTAGAGGCAGATCTATTGAAGCAATGCTAATTGCCTCAATTTATTTGTCTTGTAGATTAAATACTATACCAAAAACATTAGATGATTTCATAGAATTTGCTTCAGTGGATAAGAAAAAGGTCGCTCGCTGTTATAGGTTAATTTTAAACGAGCTAAATTTAAATATAAAAGTATCTTCTCCAATAAATTTCATACCACGGTTTTGTGCTGAATTAAAACTTTCTGGAAAAACTCAAAATAGGGCTGCCTCAATTTTAAAACTGGCAAAAAAGTATCGCATCACAGCCGGAAAAGCTCCAACAGGTCTAGCAGGTGCAGCATTATATGTTGCTGCAATACAAGAAGGTGAACGGCGTACTCAAAAAGAAATCTCAATGGCAGCGGGAGTTACGGAAGCAACTATCCGGAATCGGTACAAAGAATTAGTAAATCATTTAAAATTCGAAATAAAAATATAGAAAATTTATTTTTGATTTTAATAAAGGATATAGATTTATGGATATTTAATAAAATGAATTAGATCTAACGAACTTTAATACGTTTTATAACATCTGGGCGCTTCTTATATAAAATTCGAAATCCACAGTGAGAACATTTTATGCCTGGAAGAGCACTCAATTCCTTTTTGCTGACTTCTTTACCACAACTCTTCCTAGCACACACATATTTCATAATTATTCTAAATTCCCCATAATTAAAATATTTTTCCTTTAGAAAAAGCAATTTGTAAGCAAGAAGAGCTTGTTAAAAATATATTTAACTTAGATGTATAATGATTTTTGTTTATCATCTGTATCAACAAGTTGGAGTGTATCGAGATCTTTTTCTAATTGATCTCTTTTAAGCTGAAGGTTTTTTGTAATAACTTCTATATTCTCCAAGGAATATTTCTTTTTTATTGGTAAAGTAAAGGATTTTTTAAGCATTTCTAAAAGAGTAATTGATGCTTTAAGATCGGTGATATCTTCATTAATCATAGCAATATTATCCGTTTCTGCGAGAAAAACTAATCCATCAATGTTAAACCTTGCTTTTGCTAAAGTTGGAATTAAACCATTTGCCCCAATTATTACACCTTTCTGAATTTTCTGACAATTATTTTCTGTTAAATAATGTTTTAATAATTCACGATTAGTTGAGCTAAGATAGATTTTAGGTAGTTTTGAAGTGATTTTTCTACTATTTACAGGATAAGCCCCTAGAGCGATTATTAATTTTATACCATATTGATGAATAATTTCAGTTAGAAAGTTAGAAATTTTATATATCCCTTTCGGAGTGAGACTTTGCGCATCAGCAGTTATTAACAATATATCTCTTAATTCATTTGGATCCTTCCAATATAGAATTTCAGCTTTAGGAGCTGATAATAAACTATCATCCACGATAGCTCCCGCGGGATAATCCTCAAAAATGATATCAATTAGATTTTTAGCGTTAAGTTGCCCTATAAGAGAATCTAAAGCAAATTTTCCAACATCAGCAATCCCCGGCATTCCTAATATACAAAGGGGTCTTATAAAGTCTTCTTCTTCCATATTTTCATGTTTTATAACTCTTATTCCTTCCATAACTTAAACCTTATTTAATAATAAACTTGCCTAAGAATAGGGTGTTTTTATCAGTTTAAAAACGATGTATTATCCTAGTAGACACAAGATTTAGTGTAAAACTAATATAATCATATTATCAAAAAATTAAATTTAGAATGACCTCTTATTCTCCTTATTACATAATATCAAATCTTAGGATGTCTCTAAAATATAATTGTAGAATGTGTGGTACTTGTTGTCATGAGGTTCCTGGAGATTATGTAAAAAGAATTCCCCTATATCCCGATGAAGCTAACACACTCATTGAAATAGCGAAAGAACGGGATATCGAATTTAAAATAATCGAAGACCTTGTGTTTCCTGATATTAAAAATGAAAAAATATTGATTATCACCTATCGAATAAAATTAGATAATGAAAATCAAGGTTGTCCTTTTTACGATGATTGTTATGGGTGCACTGTTCATGATAATAAACCATTAGCATGTCAGGCATATCCCCTCGCATTAAAACGTGTAGATGCATTTAATTTTGAGATTTCAATTGATCCTCTATGTAATTTTGTTATTGAATATTATAATGAATTAGAGAACATAGATCTAGAACAATTGAAAGAGGTTTTTAAAGAAGAGTATCCAAAGGCTGAAAATTTTTATAGAAAAAATAAAAAATTAATATTTAAAATAAGAAAGCTAGAAGCATTAAAAAAAATAATTATACCCCGTCAGATACGTTTGGAAGAATTTAATAAGTATTTACAAAATTGGAACAGAGAAAATATTTCAGTTAAATAATTAGAAAAGAAGTTTCATATTTTAAGCTTCAAATCTCCGAGTAACTCATTAAATTTATGGTCTTCTAAGTTTAGAATTTGATATTTATTTAAAGCTTCACTAATTATTTGAGCTAATATATGTTTACAAAAATTATGATTTCTCTTTATAACAACATTTTTATAAAAATCTTGACATGAACAAAACAATTTTGGATAAATCAAATGCTCTTGATTTTCACCTTTCGCAGCCCAAACTGTTCTATTTGAAGGTGTATATATATATTTTATAATTCCTCTTTTTAATACATCAATAACATTTGTAGATCTACCGGGAAAAATTGTATCTAAAAAGGAAATGAATTCTTCATCTATTAGTTTCTTTTTCTTGGCCTTTATAAAAACTTGAATTAATAAATCTTTTGACATTGTATCGATTTTCTACTGTTAAATATATTATTATCCGTAATAAAAAAAAATATTTGTATTTGTATTGAAATTTTTAGTACTTTTTATATTTGAAAAAAGAGTGAATTGTAATACGAAAGAAAAAAAATGAATTATGTTAAGACTTTTTGAAATTAAAAATAAAAAACGTATCTGTTCGATATGCAATGAGTATGTTGATTCCAATAAAATCCATATAATTCTAGAAGTCAATACAGTGCCACCTACTCTATTATTTTTCCATTTTCAACACTATAAATGTTTTTTAGATACATTAAACCATTATTTTAAGAATAAAAATGATGAAAAGTTTGAGAAATTTTTAAAACAACCAATTTGCGAAATTGAACAAGAACAAAAAATGGCAAAAGAACAGGGATTTGAAACAGATTTCGACAATGATCTAAGCGAAGTACGAAATTTCCTTGTTTATAAAGGTATAAAGAAGACTTTAAAAACCGAATTTATGTGTATCCTTTCTAAAAATAAAACAACCATTAAAGAATGTTTTAAGTGTGAAATGGGAAAATTACTTTTATGCAATAAATGCATACTCTTTTCTATAAAGCCTAAGATGAATAAATTTGAAATAAAAAAGAGTGTATAAGATGTCGGAAATTAAAAAGAGTAAAAAAGTAAAAGAGCGTGGACATCGAAAAAAAAAATTTGGAGATGATGAGAGCAAAGTAATTTCCTTCAGGATAGCTAAAACAGTTTATGAGAATAACAAGGAGGAGATTAGAAATAAAATTACTAAAGTTATAGAAACGGAAGTAAAGAGGAAGAAAGCAAAAAATTCAAAAGCTTGTTAATTATTATTTATAAATAAAAGGATTATTAACTCTTTGAACAATATTTTATATCTTCCAACTAGATATTTTCCTTCAATCTCTGGGGCAGAATTTTATTTTCAACGGATGGCAGAGCTATTAACAAAAAAAAATAACTACAAAATAGATATTTACACATCTAATGCTATTGATTTTAAAGCTTTAAGAGATACATCAGGTAAAATAATAAATCCCGATAACAAATATTTTAATGAAGTAAACAATTTGAAGGTAAATCGTTTTATAGTGAATTACAACATCTCAAATCAAGATATTTTGAAAAAATTGAAATTAATTCCAGCATATAAAGCATTAAATCTCCACGATGACACTATTAAAAAAATTTTAAAAAATGGCCCTTATTTGGGAAATTTATTAGATTATTTATTAAATAAACAAGATTTAGATTACGATTTAATTCATACTACTTATTTTCCTTATTTTAATTGTGTTATTGGTTTAATTTTTGGAAATTTAATAAAAAAACCAATAATTTGCACTCCATTTTTCCATTTTTCGAATCCTCGATATACAGATTTTAAGTTAATTGATATCCTAAATAAATTTGATTTATTAATTGCTTGTACAAATCTTGAGAAACAATTTTTAGTTCAAAAATGTAAAATTCCACCAGGAAAAATTAAAATTATTCCAATGGGTGTAGATTATAAAAAGTTTGAAAATAATAATAAAAAATCTTTTTCTAATTATTCATTAAAGGAGAAATTTTTTAATAAGAATGAAAAGAAATACAAACTAATTTTATTCTGTGGATATAAAAATTATGAAAAAGGAGCCCTATCAATTCTAAAATCAATCCCTTATATTCTTAAAAAAATAAAAAAAGTCTATTTTGTTTTTATTGGACCATCAACAATTGCTTTCAATCAAGAGTTATCTAAAATTCGTAAACTTGAAAATGCAAGAATCATCAATTTCACTCCTGATAATATGACAGGTTATTTTGACAGAAAAAAATTAGCTGCATTTAAAGAAGCAGATATTTACTTAATGCCGAGTCGGAGTGATGCATTTGGAGTATCATTTCTTGAAGCTTGGTCTGCGGGAAAACCTGTCATTGGAGCAAGAATAGGTGCGACTCCAGAAGTAATCAGAGAAAATATTGATGGATTATTAGTTGAATTTGATAATCCTGAAGATATCGCTTATAAAGTTATCAGTCTTCTAAATAATAAGAGGGTAAGGAAAAAATTAGGTTCAGCTGGACAATTAAAGGTATCTCAAAAATACACATGGGATATTGTTGCTAAAGAGACACATTATACCTACCAAAAATTAATAATACAAAAAAAATGATTACATTATGAAAAATATTTCTGGAAATCCATTTTTACGAAAAGAAAGTGGTAAGATTTTTATTGATAAAGTATGCCTTGATGAAATATTTAATAGATTTGAAACACCATTACTAATTTTTTTGGAAAATAAAATTAGGACTAATATAAAAACATTTGATAATGTATTTCGCTCTGAATTTGAAAATTTCCAATGTTTTTACTCATTTAAAGCTAATTTTCTTCCAGAAATTTGCAAAATTGTACTTTCTGAAGGAATTGGAGCAGAAATTATAGGGTTACCAGAGCTGAAATTAGCTTTAAAACTTGGTTTTCCAACTAATAAAATAATAGTAGGGGGGCCTTATTTATCAAAAGAACTAATCGAATTAAGTGTGAAAAACCGAGTAAAAGAAATAATAATTTATGACTTAAGTGATCTAAAAAAAATTAATTTAATTGCCAAGAAGTTTAATTATGTTCAAGATGTTTGTCTCAGAGTTAATTCTCAGAAATATAAAAGCAGATTAGGCATCCAATTTGATGAAAATAAAAGTTCACACATTAAAGAAATACTTAATAAATATCAAAATATCAAGATAAAATCAATTCTCTCCCATTATAGTACTCAAATGAACGATTTTAGGCAATTTAAAGCAAATATTAAGGCACTAGCATATAATTTAAAGGTTTTATCAAAATTTGGTATAAGAATTGATAACATTAATCTTGGAGGTGGTTTTCCAGAGGCTACTGTTATGCCAAAAGATCAATTAAGAAAAATTGCTAGAAAAATTAAGTTAGAACTAAAACAATTAGAAGTTAACTATAAAAATATTTGTTTTGAACCTGGAAGGTATTTTATAGGAGATGCGGGGTTATTTCTTTCAAAAATTGTAAAAGTCAGTGATAATAGATGGATATTCTTAAATATTGGAAATCATATTTGCCCAAAATTTGCTAGATGTTCTCTAAGGTTTTATAATGCTTCTCAAATTGATGAACCACATAAGTATAAAACTTCTATTGCGGGAATAATACCTACGGATCAAGACGTATTAGCAAAAAACTATTTTTTCACTGAAAACTTAACAAAAGGAGATTTGGTTTTAGTTACAAATACAGGAGCTTATTGCCTTACATTTTCAAACAGATTTCCATATTTATTGCCAAAAATTCTTCTTGTTAACGATATCGGTTATACACAAATCTTTGATCCGAAAATTAACGGAGATTTTTCATTAAATTAAATTCATATTAAATTAAATTCAAATCGAATTCTATATTATCTTGTTTACATAATATTTCGATATTACATTAATTCTAATTTTTTCATTATAATTCTTTTTGCAAATTATAATAAAATTTGATAAATATGGAATCATTTATAAAAAACGCACGCCAAAGAGAAATAATTCGACCACAGATAGGAAACTTTGGTTATGCTAATATTAAAATATTTGGATGCGGTGGTGCCGGAAATAACACAATTAATAGACTAATGAAAATAGGTATAAAAGGAGCTAAATGTGTAGCTGTTAACACGGATTGTCAACATTTAGATAGTGTTGAATCTCATATTAAAATATTAATTGGGAAAAATTTAACTAAAGGTCTCGGGGCAGGGGGAAACCCAGAAATCGGTAGAGCTGCAGCTGAAGAATCTCGTGAGGATTTGACTAAAATTTTAAGAGAATCAAACTTAGTCTTTATTACATGTGGAGAAGGTGGTGGAACAGGTACAGGAAGTGCTCCAATCATTGCTGAAATCGCAAAATTAGAAGGTGCAATCGTAGTAGGTGTAGTAACATTACCATTTGAGACAGAAATTGGACGTATTGATAAAGCTAAAATGGGTTTAAATCTATTAAAACGTTATGTAGATACATTAGTAGTAATAGATAACAATAGATTATTAGAGATCGCCCCCAATTTACCGATTATAGAAGCTTTCAGTGTAGCAGATGAAGTTTTAGCTACTATGGTTAAGGGAATCACAGAAACAATTTCCTTACCATCTCTCATCAATTTGGATTTCGCTGATGTTAGAACTATTTTAAGTACTGGAGGTGTAGCAATTGTTGGTGTTGGAGAATCTAGTGGAAAAGAAAATCGGGTTGAGGATGCTATTAATGATGCGCTTAACACACCATTATTAGATGTAAGCATTAATGGTGCAAAAGGAGCATTAATCCATATTTGCGGAGGAAATGATATGACATTAGCAGAAGCAAATTCAGTAGCTAAGAAAATTTCAGAAAAAATGGATATGAACGATTCAATGGTAATTTGGGGTGCTCGAGTTTCAGATGAATTTGATGGACTTTTAAGAGTTATGCTCTTAATAACTGGTATAAAATCTCCTCAAATCTTTGGTAGTGGGTATTCGTTAAATCAAACTCTTTATAATTCTAAACCTAATAAATCTTCAAAATTAGGGTTATCTGATGACATTTTTAATATTGGGGAAATTGCCTTTGATTAAGACGTTTTTTAGTCTTACTTTTTATAATTCTTTATATACTATGAAATATGAAAAATAAATTTTCACCTGAGATTCAAACAGAAATAAATGAAATAATAAATAAAATTCAAAGATGGAAAAATATCTTTGATTATAAAATTGAATTTTTTTTTGATGGCTGGGCGCTTTTCTTAAGAGAGAAATATGCTTATCCTCGTTTTATTACAGTTTTTAAATCCTATGATACAAATACGTATTTAATTAAAAGTTTTGAAGTCTCTCTTCAAGATTTCCAAAAAGAAGAATTTAAAGAATTATATTCTATTGAAAATATTAATAGTATAAATGATTTATTAAAGGAATTAAAAGATATTATATATGGAAAAGATCTAATAAAAGGAGCCTTAGATCTTTATAACAACATGTTCCTAAATTGATAACTAAAATTCAGGTTTATATAATTGTCTGAATTGTTCTTTTTTTTTTTCATTGTATTTATTTTCTAAAAATTTTAGAACAACATGATGAGGCATTCCATTTATTAACATACTTACTGCTTTTCTAGCAACTTGTAAATTATCATAATCTGCGATAATAGAGACTGTTTTTCCATACACAGAAATAAAACTTTCAGCAAATCTTTCAATTGCTCTTCTCATTTCCCCATTTCTTCCAATTATTCGTCCTTTTACACGTTTAATTCTTTTATCCGATTTTCCAATAATTTTTAATAAATTAAATATCTCAATCTCATAGTTATCTTCTAATAATTTCAAAGCTTTAATTGGATTAAAGCCTCTATTAACTGCAGTAACTACTTTTTGAGCTGTGAAAACGTTTAATGGTACATAATTTGGATCATCTGGCTTTGGCAATATCTCGCAATTTCCTGATAGGCTATCTAAATTAATTATAACTCCTAATTTATTTTCAATACTTTTTTTTATTTCTCCGTCTCGACCAATCAGAACACCAATTCGATTCTTTCCAATCTTCATATTAATACATAAATATTATAAATTTTCTATACTCAATGATTTTTTAATAATCCATCTTTATAACTTCATAATAAAACTCTTTAGGATCTGGTGTTTCTATTCCTAATTTTTCAAAGTATTTAAAAATATTTTTTATATCTCTCACTAAATATACTTCAGCTTTTGGATGGTGAATAGATACAGCTTGAGAAACATCAATTATGATAGGTTTTTGATTATGATATAATATATTAAACTCACTAAGATCTCCATGAACTAGTTTAGCTTTCTGGTATAATTGTTTTATGAAAACCAATATTTCCTTCATAAGTTTTACAGGTTCTTTAGGTGATTTTATATCTTTTAAGATAGGGGCAGGAATTGATTCAAATCCTATATAATCCATGATTAAAATATTATTTTTTACAATTATCGGATTTGGAACGCTTAAACCAACTTTATATGCTCGTTTAAGATTTTTGAACTCTTTGCTTGCCCACAAAAAAATAACTTTTGAAATGTTACGAGGTATTTTCTTAAATCTAGGATCTCCGATAATATAATTCCTCATCCATTTTGAAGTATTACTATCAATCTTATAGATTTTGAGAGCAACTTCCTTTCCGTTCAAATCATATGCTAAATAAATATGTGCTTCTTTTCCTGCTGAAATAACCCCTTCTACGCGTTCTAATGGACCATTTCTTAATAATTTACTTAATGTAAAAATAGTCCTTTCATCAAAAACAGATTCTATAGTTGCTCTTTTTTTTGATTGATCAATTTTCTTAATTCTTTTAAAATCGATTTTTCTTTTTTGAATTTCATCTATAAATGTATCAAATTCTTTATCTATTTCAATATCTAAAATAAAATCATGCTCTTCTGAAGTATCCTTGTTATTTTTTTCCAATAACGTTTCCTCTATAAATTTTTTTTAATTATTTTTCCATTAAAGAAATAAGAATAGTCTTTTATCAATTTAGTGTTATTTTCACCTTTAAGAATAACCTTATTTTTTGTAATATTTTCAACACTAAAATTTTGACCTTTAATAAAAATGATATCATTCTTGCTTAACGGTAAAAATTTTATTAAGGCTTTAAATCTATATAGGTTTTTTCCTCCTTGTTTGTCTCTCCCTACTAATTTTTTTGTTCGCTTTAGTAGAAAGTTGTATTTTGACTTCAAGAACTTGATTAGATAGTTCATTAATTCATTTGTACTGAGATATAAATCTACTCCATATTTCTGATCCTCTATTTTTGAAATGTATTGTTTATGGTCATTTTCAAAAGTTTGTTCTGCAAAATTGTTAATCTCATCTAAAACTTGCTTAAGTAAATTAATTTGTTCTTCATCTTTAACACGTAATTGAATTATGGATAAAAAATATGTTCCTCCCCTTAAATTCGAGCAATTTTTACATAACATATGATTTAAATTTAATTTTATTGCTTCCTGGTGTTTTATGTTATAATCCTTCTTTACAACACCTTGAATTACTACTTCAAGTGATGTTAGTAAATCTTTTGAAGAATAAATAAAACTATCTTCATTCAACGAGAGATCGAAGTCAATATTATCTCTTTTTAAAAACGATTTTAATAAGAATCTTTGAACAGCTTGCTTTATAATAGAAAATAACTTGTTATCTACGGGTTCAATCCATATATCCTTTTTAGAGAAACTACCACAATCAATACAAATATTTACTGACAAATGATCGGGTAATTCGAATAATGGATGTTCTTTTAAATAACATTCAAGACACATTCCAAAATGAGGATCATCTTCTCCTAATGTTTTTCCACATATCGCACAAAATCGATTTGGCATTAAAACATCATCTTTAAAGCCATAGGAATTCCACATATGGTTTTGTACTGTTGAATTATTTCACTCTCAATTGCTTTTTTTATTATTTTTTCTCCAACTATGTTGAAATATGATGCATTTTCTAAAATCAAAATTGCCTCTTCGAGATTTACTAGCTTTCCTCCAAAAAAGTGGTTAGAAATTTCAATTCTCAAATTTCCCTCTTTAAAAACTTGATTAAGTAATTCTGCATCACAACAGGCTATAGTTTCAATGTTTTCATTCATATGAACTTTGAGGTATACTTTCATCAATCAATCGCTATAAACTCTTTACTCATTTTTCTTTAATTTCCTCTCTAGCTCCACAAGCAGTACATTTTAAAAATAATTTTTTGCCCTCTCTTTGAATTTGAGTATCTGGTTTATTACAAATGCTACATAAAACGTAAGATCTTGTATAATTTTCAATCAATCGATTTAATACTTGATCTTTATATTGCCCTTTCAAAAACAATTGCTGTCCTCTAATTTCCCCCATCGTTCCTGCTTTTTTTAGGAAGATTCCAAGAAAATGTTTCCTGTCTCTATTAAGAGTGCTAATGATTTTATTAAAATTTGTTATAAATGTATTCCTACTTTCAATCCGAAGTTCTACTTTTGGCGTTTCAAATCTTGATAATTTTCTAACATTCTCTGGAATCTTTTCATAAGCCTTATCCAATAATTCATCGTAATTATCTATATCCATAATGTTATTCACTAATTACTTGTTTTATAAATATTAAATCAAGCATAAGAAAAATAGTTTTCCTTTATTATCAAAAAAATTAGAAATACAAATTAAATTAGAATGCCTCAAAATTATCATTATCCGATTCGTAAATACGTGATTCTAAGATCAAATCTTTGATGACATTTCTTAATTTCCTCTCGGGAATTACAATTTCTTGTTTCAATGTTTCAAAACTTATTCCATTCCCCCTAGCAGAATACTCTTCAACAACTAAATAAACCTTTTCCTTTATTTCATCATTCTCAGAAACTTCCCCGTCCTTTTCAAATAGAGTTTTAGCATCTATTTCTTCTGAGAAATCTTTACTACTAACATCTAAGTTAGATATTTCTGGAATTTCTTGGATTTCTCCAGATTTTATTTTATTAATTATTTCAGCATTCCTTAGTAAAATAAGATTCGGTTCATCAACTTTTCTCATAATTTCTATCCATAAGGAAATATATTCTCTGTACTTGCTTATCCGACCCATTACTTCTACAATATCACCCTTATTAAAAGCATTAAATATTTCTGGGTTTATATTCCTTATAGTTGCTCTGATCATACCAGTACTATCATCTAAATCAAAATCAAGTCTAATATTTGAATCAAGGTTTTCTTCTAATCCCATATCCATATCAGCTACCTCTATTATTTGCTCCCTTTTATTAATAATAGTTCCTATAATTCGAATACGTTTGACGTGACCAAATATCGTATAAAAAAATTTCTCAATTTCATTATATTGCCCTTCTATAATATGTTTAATCCAACATTGAACCGCAGGGTTTCTCTTATAACTCATTTTATCTTCCATCTCATATCTTTTTCTTATTTTAATATTTTAAAATTAAATATTTTTTCAATATAGAAATACCTATTAAGCTAATAATATTTAAAAGGCTCCTCTCTTAAAATATTTGTAGGGTTAAATTCTTTACTGAAAAGGGAAAAGAATGAAAATAGTAGCGGGGGTTCGACTCTCAGCTTACTGGAAATCAGCAATTACTAGCTTTTGAACGAACGACTCTGCTGCTTGTTCTTTAACGGACAAACATTCTCAGGGTTATGAGCCCTGCGGCATAAACCAGGCTAGCCCACCCCGCTATTGAAATATTTATAGGGTTGATTCCTATGCGATATATCTAATTATATATATTACATTATAAACTAATAATAATTTTATCTTTTTCGATTTTTAATAGGCATTTATACATTTTATATCAAAAAGTATGATATATAAACAATAACTTTAACTTCTAATTTAAATTAAATATCAAAAAAGTAATTACTTCGATGGAACTTTATGTCTTTGTTTGATATAATTTTAGATTTCATTTTAAATCCATGGTTCATTTTGTCTTTACTATTTTGGGTTTTTGTTTTACTTTTAGTTTTTTTGTTGAGAAATAAAAAAGAAGCGTATTATCTCTGGTTTCCACTTCTAGCAATGTTTAAAACAAGAAAATTAAATAAATTCATAATGAAAATTTCCAGAAAAGCACCTAAATTTTGGAAAATCTTTTGGACTATAGGCATATTTGTTTCATTTGGCTTTACTATCTATGCTCTTTATTTCTTATTTACAAACTTTCTTAATTTGATTATTAGACCTAGCCTTGAACAAGCCATAGTTCTTCTTATTCCGGGAGTAACAATCGACTTACCACTTCTGTTTTATTTAATTCTTCCATTATTATTTATCTTAACTACACATGAATTTGCTCATGGAATTTCAGCTGGTGCTGAAGGGGTGGAGGTTAAATCTACTGGTGTTCTTGGAGCAGGTCTTTTTTTTGTTATAGGTTTTGGTGCGTTTGTAGAAGTTGATGAAAGAGAATTAAATTCTCAAAAATTTCACAGAAATACGAGATTACGAATCGCAGCTGCAGGAACATATGTAAATGGTATTACGGCAGGGATTGCATTCTTACTATTATTAAGTTTTCCACTCCTTATATCTCCCTTTTATCGGCAAGTCACTCAGGTGTATAGTGTATTACCAGAAATAGAAGGGGGAATCAACGAAGGAAATCTTGGTAATGGTGATGTTATTTTAGCAATTAAAAAGAAAGGTACTGGAGATGATGAATATGTCTCTCTTGATAGTAATGCGGGAAGAGATCTTACAAATATCTTAAATAATAGAACTAGCTTACAATGTTCTATAGGGGATAATTTAACATTCAGAATCTATAATCCCTCTATAGATAACTATTCAGAGAAAAATGTTACGTTAGGCCCTCGATACTATTTAGGGATCCTTTATGAATATATCTCAGATACAGAACTACAAATAACTAGAATTTACTCAGCAAGTGAAAGTGGAAATAATTATAATAAAAATTTAACTGTAGGATTAAATATTACTAAAATAAACGGAGTTCCAATTAATCGAATTAGTGGAGAGACATTAGAGAAAGCATTAACGGAATTCAATTTAAACACTATTAATTTTAGTACAGATTCTGAAACATATATTTTAGATGTTAATACAATAGGTGTAAAAATTGGAATTGGTACTAATTCGTATTTTATGCACAAAAACGACGTGGCTAAATTTTTTACTAGTTTTTGGCCAGAATTTTGGTTAAGAGAAATTGCGTGGCTTTTTATTATCGCATTCAGTATAACTCTCTTTAATATGCTTCCTTTACCTGTGTTTGATGGTGATAGAATAGTGAAAGAATTAATTAATTGGGGTTTTGGAGAAGATTACAAAACAACTAGGAAAAAAACTGATAAAGTTAGTTTCAAAAAGGATGAGATGGATCTCAATTTATCAGAATACCGAGTAGAGAAAGTAGATAGTGTCAAAATCCTAATAGGAAATCAAAATATAAGAGAACAAAGCGAAATTATTTTGCCAGAAGATAAATATACTTTAATCGATAAAATTGGTGATGGATTTAAAGATACACTCTCTTTAAATCTTCCTGAACAAACAAAATTAGAAGAAGGATCATTAATTGAGATAAGTTATGAATATTGGTATGATGAAAAACGTAAAATTAAAAAAAGAGTTCTAAATCTTTTACGATATTTTACATTGTTTATCATTGCGGGTAATTTAATTTTATCTTTTATAAAGTTTGGAGGAGTACTTTTTTGGATTTAACCTTTAACTCTTATTTTTTTTAAACCACTTTAATGAGTAATTATAACATATTTCTGAAAAAAGGAAATTGTTCATATTGTAATAATACTGGTGTAATTCAAAGAAAATATTCAGGAGAAAATCTATGTTCAGGGTGTTTTCAAAAAAATATTGAAAAAATAATTTATAAAACGATTTCCAAGTATAATATGCTAAAACCAAAAGAAAGAATTATAGTTGCTTTATCCGGAGGGAAAGATTCAATTACTCTCCTCCATAATTTAAAAATCATACAAGATCGGACGCATAACGCTAAACCAATAATAGCCTTAATTATAGATGAAGGGATAAAAGAATATAGAGAAAAAAGTGTTAAAAAAGCCAATCAATTCTGCAATAAAAATAATATTGAATCTAAAGTTATTTCATTTAAAGACAAAATAGGAAAAACTCTAGATGAGATAATTAATATAAAAAAGAAAACTCCAGATTATAAATACGCTTGTAATTATTGTGCTACAATAAGAAGAAGATTATTAAATGATGGTGCAAAAGAATTAGAGGGCACAGTATTAGCAATGGGACATAATCTTACTGATTTCGCAGAAACTTATCTAATGAATATTCTCTACAAACGTCTGGATATTATAGCAAATCAATATTTTTCTAAAGAAGAGAATAATAATATAAACCAATTTTATATTAAAAAAATATCACCATTAATAAGAATCCCTGAAGAAGAAATCTTCTTATATGCAAACATTAAAAAATTGGATTATTATCCTTCTCATTGTCCTTATAGAGAAAAAGATCCAATCATTAGAAAAAGAGTATTAGATTTTATTCAAGATTGCAAAAAATATAGCCCAGAAATAGAATTTAATCTATTTAATGGTTTTTTAGAATTATCTAAAACACTCTATTACCATAGAGAAAAAAAAAATCATAACTTATGTCAAAGATGTGGTTATCCGTGCGGGAATGGAAAAATCTGTACCTATTGTACCTATTTTCAAGAATTTTCTCAATAAGATTATTCAATCAAATATTCTCCCATTTCCTTCAATTTCTCATACTCTCTTATTTCTCCTTTAAATAACGGAACTTCAATCAAAATCTTATGTAATTTTTCCCGAAATATTTCTTGTATCTTAGTAAGATTTTTCTGTTGCATTTCTCGCCTACCTTTACAAAAATCACATAGCTCCGTTGTATCTTGGTATAATTGATTCACAATGATATTAGAAACGGGAATATCATATTTAATAAGTTCATTCAATAATCGACCTGTTTCTAGTATCGCCATTTCTTCTGGTATCATTACAACTACAAAAGAATTTTTTATTGGATTTGTCATATCTTCTCTCGCATTTAATATCGATTGGTTCAACCTCTCTAACACTTCTAACGAATCATCTGTTTTCTTTTCTTCACGAGTGAACATTCTCTTTAGAACCCCAAACATCTTCCCTATTCTCATTCTCATTTTTATAAGCTTACCAATCCAACCAGATAACGTTTCGGGGAGCCCTAAAAATCTTAGTGTATGCCCAGTAGGTGCTGTATCAAAGATCACTAAATCATAGTCGTGTTCAGTCTCAATAAACTCTAAAATTTTTCCAAAAGCTAGGGCTTCATCAATTCCTGGAGGATTCATTGAAGTTAAATCTTCCATATCGCCTAGTAATGGCATCCCCCCCATCATATCTCCCATTCCCATATCCTCTAAGGGATTAATTTCAGTTAGGCCCTTGAAATCTTCCATATTGGCTTTTGGATTTATTTCTAGAGCCGTCAAATTATCAATATCTTCAATAGGGGTAGGGATACCAGGAGGTAATTCAACTCCAAAACTATCACCCAATGAATGAGCTGGATCAGTACTAATGATTAACGTATTCCTTCCATGTTCTGCAGCCCATATTGCCGAACTTGCTGCGCAACTAGTTTTTCCAACTCCTCCTTTCCCACCAAACATTATAATTTTTAAGTTTAATAACAAATCTCTTAATTCCATTTTGAAATCTAAACCTCTCATATAATTTAAAATATAGATCAAATTCTATATTCATTTAATAATCAATCTTATATCGGAGGATTGCCGCGATTCCTCCAAAAGTACTAAATAACATTTCCCCTTCTTCTGTTTCTGTAGATAAAATATCAATCTCCGTTCCAGTTGATACAGCAATTTCTCCTAAATCTTCTATGATTGATAAGTCTTCTACTACATTAAACGTATTTGAACTACATTTAGGGCAAGATTCATTCTGGATCTCTTCCTTAAATTTTGCAAGATCATATTTTTTAACGATTCTGGATTCTGTATATCCACAATTTGAACATTCTAGCTTGACTTTATATAAATTTAATTTTTCTGAAAGAATTAAAGTATCTACAGCTCCATAATTTAAGGCTCTTTGTATGTCATCTAATCCATAGGATGCTAAACCCGAGTCAATAGAAACTTCTTTCATAAAGCGTTGCATTATTTGCTTTTCTCGGATATATTTCACATCTTCGATCTTATCTTTAACCTTTTCTATTAATGCTCGAATCCCTTCTGTTCCTCCATACCCAAGATCAACCACATCTAAAATTTTCTCACGTAATCTATAATCCAAACTCTCATCATTAACAAATTTTTCTTTAGATTGACCTGGACCACCAATAAAGATACCTTTTAAATCTTCCATAGGTAGAAAGAGTTCATTTACAGTATCTGAAATTCTTCGATAAAAAAGCTTCTCTCCTTCTTCAATCAATCTTTCATATCTTTTCTGAGATTGACCTCCTGCTCTATGTTTTCCATGAATGCCAGAAGTAAATTCTCTAATTACTTCAACCATATGTCCTTTAATATAACCTACAGCAGATTCCTTTCTTCCTATAACCAATAGACCATATGCTTCTTTAGTTGTAATCATATCTTCTAAAGGCCACAATAGAAATTCACTAGCGCAATGATATCTAAAAGTTAGAACCCTATCAGGAGGTTCCACAATATACATCTCATTTCTCTCTGTTCCAGGAGTATTACTTTGTGGAATTGCCCCTGAAAACATAACTAACCCATTTTCAGGAAGTTCTCTAATATTTTTTAGTTGTCCTAAAAGACTATTTATACTATCTAATACATTCTTTCGTGTTAATTTTGATTTAATATTCTGACTTTCACTAATCTCATTCTTTAGATGATTAGTAACATCTGAAATCTTTCTATCGTGAGGAATATATAATGAAATTAATTCTGTATGAAAACCCTTCTTACTTTTTAGATCTTCTAACAGCTGTTTCGTTTTATAGATCCTTAAATCATTAGGCTTCTTTTTCACATCAGAACTCATAAGCATCTACAAATTTTAAAAATTTTACAAAAGATTAATAGTTTTTCTTTATATCAATCTATATAAAGAACAATATTAAAGGATTATGACTTCGAATGAAAACCATGATCAATCAGTTCCTAAAACTCACCCACGCTATGAAAGTTTAAAATATCGTCATAAAATTATCGGATGTATGAAGAATCTAGTGGTTGCTGAAGCGGGCTTAATAGCTCATGGGAGGGGTGAATGTTTTGATTATATTTTAGGCGAAAAAACTACAGATTCTGCTAAAAAAGCGATTGAAGCAGCTGTGGCTGCATTATTGATAGCTGAAAAGCCTGTTATCAGTGTAAATGGAAATGTTGCAGCTTTAATTCCCGAAGAACTCGTAAAATTATCAAAAATTCTAAGTATTCCTCTTGAAATCAATTTATTTTATCAAAAAGAAGGGAGAATTGAAGCAATTAAAAATGTTTTACATAAAGCTGGAGCAACTAAAATTTACGGTGTTGACACAAAGAAAATGATTGAACTTGAAGGTCTTGAAAGTAATAGAAGAAAAGTTGAATTAATTGCTAATGCGGATTTAGTTATGGTTCCATTAGAAGATGGAGATAGGACAGAAGCACTGAAGAAATTAAATAAAAAAGTTATCGCAATTGATTTAAATCCTTTGAGTAGAACAGCATTATGGGCAGATATTACTATTGTTGATAACATTGTAAGAACAATTCCAGAAATGATAAAAATCACAAAAGAATTAAAAAAACTAAATGGTACACAATTGGTTGAAATTGTCCAAAATTTCAATAACAAAGTAAATATACAAAATACCCTAGAATTAATTATTCAATACCTTGAAAAGCAAAAAAAGGGCATTTGAGATAGATAAATTTTAATTTAACTGAATTTTTGATTCATAAAAACTTAAAAGTATCTAATCCCATATTCCATATATTATTAAAGCCATTTTTCATTTAAAAATTCATTAACAACGATAACGATGACTACTAATAAAGAAAAAGAGACTAAAATCTTCAACAGTATAACAAATGAGCAAGAATTTTTAATAAGAATATGTACTTTAGACGATTTAGATGCTGTAATCGAAGTAAATGAAAGAGAATTACCAGAGGATTATCCATTCTTTTTCTATAAAAACATACTAGATGATTATCCAGAAAGTTTTTTGGTAGCTCAAAATAAACATGGAAAAATTGTAGCATACATTATGTGGAGGGTAGAAAAAGCACCCTCTATAAACAGTTTAAAATATGTATATAAAGCACATCTCGTTTCAATTGCCGTTGCTGAAGACTACAAAAGAAGAGGAATTGCTACAAAGTTGTTGTCAAATAGTATGAAAGCGATAAAAAAGTATAAAATCCATGAATATGTTTTAGAAGTTAGAGTCTCTAATTACACAGCTATCAAATTATATGAAAAATTAGATTATAAAATTGAAAGCATTAAGAAAAATTATTATCGAGACGGCGAAAATGCTTATTATATGACTTTAGCAGTTTAAATTCTTGAATTTTCTATCCCTTTTATTAAATAAGTTAAGATTTCATTAACGGGTACCTTTACACCCATTTCTACAGCATATTTTAAGATTCTTCCATTTATGAAATCAATTTCAGTGGTCTTTCTATTTAAAATATCTTGTAACATTGAATTCTTGTTATCTGCTGTTTTTTCAGCAACTTCATATGCTATTGATATGTAATCCTTTTCAGGAAGCTGAATACCGTTTATTTTTGCGATTTCAATTGCCTCCATTATTGCTTGCTCTATTAAATACTTCAGGCCTTCATTCTCCAGTAATTTTCCATTAGGTAAACGGGCTAGAGCTCCAATTGCATTGATCCCAATATTCACAAAAACTTTTTCCCAACATTCTGTAACGATATCTTTTACTTTAATTGTATCTAAACCAGCTAAATTCAAAATTTCTTTCAGTAAATTTAAATTTAATTCAGATTGGGCTAATTCTTCGGGTTTTGAATTGAGATCGTTAAGAAATGGAAATCCAATCTTAGTTACTCCTTCACCTGTGTGATATAGATGACCAGGTTTATTCAATAATGCTCCATTTGAAGTTACTGCTCTTATGATTTTTGCTTTGTTATCAAATTGAATAGCACTATCCTCATTTCCAATTCCGTTCTGCAATATCACTAAAAAATTGCTCACATTGATTAGATTCTTATACTGAAACAATGCATTTTCATTATCATAAGCCTTTGTTGTAAGAAACATAAAATCAAATTTGAAAGATGGATCTTTTTTAATGATATCTTCTAGAGGCTTCTCATTTTCATAGGCTACTATATTTTTAATTAACAATATATCTTGATTTTTATAGAGTTTTAACCCTTTCCTATTAAGCACATCAACAAAAGGTTTGGCGTTAAAAAATATCACTTCTATTGAATAAATATCAGATTGAATATGTGCTAAATAACCTCCGAATAAACTCCCTATAGATCCAGCTCCAATAAAACCAATTCTTAGGTTATGCTTAGTCAAAATTTATTTTATCTCATATAATTTATTTTATAAATTTATCTAAACCTATTTGACCTTTTGAATATTCTCCCGATTTTTTCTTAATATCTAAAATTCTTACTTCTTCTGGTAAATTCTTTGGACGAACATCTAATTCCTTCATAAGCATCAAAGAATTCTTAGTTGCGTAACCTGAAAAGTGATTGTTAAAATAAATTCCAACTGTATCCGTTTTCTGAATTACTTCCTTAATTGGAGAAACCCATTTTTTTATTTCCTCTTCAGTAAAACAATAATCAAACCAAATTTTCTTACCATAACCATGAAATCTGATATATGCAAAAGCTGGATTTGTAACATCCATCCTTGGAGGTAATAAAGGCTCAATAACCGCACAATATGTTAATGAATTTTCTTCTAAAAAGTGAAAAACCTCCTCTTCCATCCATGATTTCTCTCTAAACTCAACAACTAAATTGTAATTATCTCTCTTAGGATTTCCTGGCCAATTATCAATAAATTCCATTAAATTTCCAAAATGCTCATCTTTTTTAAAAGAAGGTGGTAACTGAATTAAAAATGCTAATAATTTTTTCGATTCAATCAAAGGATCCATTGCTTTTAAAAAATAATCTAAATCATCTAGACAATTTCTAATATCTAATTTATGCTCATGCGTTACTGATTGAGGTAGTTTGGCTGAAAATAAAAAATCACTTGGAGTTTTACTAACCCAATTCTCTACAACCCACCTCGATGGAATACTATAAAAGCTTGTATTTATCTCATTAGTATAAAAAATCTCTGAATAATACAGTAAATAATCCTCTTTTTTTAAATTTCTAGGGTAAAAAGGACCAACCCACTCATCATAACCCCATCCCGAGGTTCCTATTAATACTTTCTTTATTGGCATTAGATAAAATTCGTATTAAATTTACCACTATCCCTTCAAAATTTTATGTGGCTATTATTAATAATTTAAGGTATTCATAATTAAACTATAAAAGTTACTATATTTTCTAATTTGCTCTCTCAGGTAATTCACTCTATCATTACTAACAAGAGTTATTAAATATATAATTAAAAATGCTCAAACTAATTGTTCTCCCTTTTAAAGTTTATGATATAAGACCATAAAATTTTTAATCAAGTATTTACTCTAATATTTCGTCGATGGTAGTTTTACTATCGATAATTATCGGTGATGAAATATCTCATCTTACATAGATAAGATACACCTTTAATTGGCAACGCCTCGTGGAAGTACATCTCATAAGGCGAAACATGCGAGAATTTGATGGCAAAGATAGCAACATGAAAGAAAGACTTCAGCACGGCGCATGAGATACCCCATGAATGAGATGATACAGGAAACGATAAGCTACGCCAAGCATGAAAATCATGCTCATAGGAACATACTCCCTATTTATATTATGTCTTCTTATTATTGTTTCAAATCGTCATTAATTATATTGAGCAATCTCAAAAAAATGCTCAATTTATTTTCCGACTCCGAATACGCAACCCTTATGCAAGCAATCTGAATCTTTCCTCAATTAGACGCCAATACGCCTCCGCTATTTGGTGGATATCTTGGCTTGGGCACCGATGAAGAGCGTGACAAGCTGCGATAAGCTCGGGTTAGTCGCATGAAGACGCTGACCCCGAGATACTCGAATAGGACATCCGCTTGCGGCCTAATAATCCGCAAGATTCCCGTCAGGGAAGGGGAACCCTGGGAAGTAAAACATTTTAGTACCAGGAGGAAAAGAAAACAAAAGTGATTCCGTGAGTAACGGCGAGCGAAAGCGGAATAGATCAAACCGAATCCCTAGGGAAACCTATGGGAAATGTGGTGTGTGGGCCTTGTACGACCTCTCTAGAGAAGATGAATACCTCTGGAATGCTGAGCCATAGAGCGTGACAGCCGCGTAATTGTAATCTAGAAGGTCGCTGCGAGAGTCCCCGAGTAGTGCGGGATGGTTTTCTCGTACGAATGTACCAGATACACGCTGGTAAATCTAAATATGTCCCAAGACCGATAGCGCAATAGTAGCATGAGCAAAAGATGAAAAGTAACCCGGAAGGGCTGTGAAAAGTGCTTGAAACCAAATAGCTTATTAAGGATGCAGCCTGAAAGGACAGATTCTGTATGAATGAATTCTGGTGACAGAACATCAGAATACAGAGGACTAGGGTCGCATCATCAGTCTGGAATCATTGGCCAGGGAGTTTATAGTAGTGGCAAGCTTAAGCGTCTCGCGGCGCGTAGGCGTAGGGAAACCGATATTCTTGCAACTTAATTATCACATTAGGAAAATCTACTCGTCTAAGAATGGTTATGCCATCCCAAACACGTTTAGCTAATCCTTCTAAGGAATTAAGCCAGAAGAATGGTCTCAAAGGGCCAAAAGTCTCTGCTATAATACCCGAAGCCGGTCGATCTATTCCTGGTCAAGATGAAGTCGTTCGAAAGGGCGATGGAGGTCTGCACCAGTGCTGACGTGCAATTCGCTTGGATGAACTGGGAATAGGAGCAAAAGGCTAATCTAGATCGGTGATAGCTGGTTCTCCCCGAAGTTGGTATCAGCCAAGTCTCAGACGAGGCAGCCAGTGGCGTAGAGCACTAATTGCATGGTATGGGGAAGGAATTCCTCGCCACGCTCTTAAACTCCGAAACCGCTGGCACTTCAGACTCTGGGAAACGGGTTGGTGGGCGTAAAGTCCATCGCCGAGAAGGGAACAACCTAGACTTGGGTTAAGGTCCC
>JAZGEW010000012.1:0-6194 GCA_036478875.1 Promethearchaeia archaeon
ATTTTGAACATAGCTGTTCCCCAATTTTAAGTTTTAAGGGTGAGCCAGCTATAATTGATATCATAAGAGATATAACATTTAGAAAAAAAGCAGAAAAAAGTCTGAAAAAATCAGAAAGGGAATATCAGGAAGCCTACAAAAGGTCAAAGTTCTATAAAGACCTATTTACCCATGATATTAATAATATTCTTCAGATAATCAATTCTTCTCTTGAATTAATAGTTCTTAATTTAAATACGGTTAATTTTAAGAGTTCTATTAAAGAATTAGTTAATACTGCTCAAGAACAGGTTATTAGAGCAGCAAAACTAGCTTTCAATGTTAGACGAATTTCTGAAATTGAAGACACTGGACTATACCTGACAGCAATAGATGTTAGAGATGTAATAGGAACATCTATACAATACATTACTAATGGATTTCAGAATAAGAAAATTCAGTTCGAAGTTATGCATTTAGAAAGACCTATATACATCAGGGCTAATGATTTCTTACAAGAAGTTTTTGATAATATTCTAATAAATGCGGTGTTACATAATAATCACCCAATTATTGAGATTTCGATAATATTCTCAAAAGTGCGAAGAGCCGAGAAGGAATATTTTAAAATTGAATTCATAGATAACGCAAAAGGTATACCAAATGAAATGAAAAAAGATATTTTTCTAAGAACTAAAAAAACGAAAAAAAACGGATGCGGAATGGGATTAGGGCTATCATTAGTAAAGAAAATTGTGGAAAAATATAATGGTTATATTAGTTTAGAAAATAAAATTGAAGGTGATTATACTAAAGGAAGTAAATTCATAGTTTTATTTGAGTTTGCTGAACCTCCAAATATTAATGGACTAATGAATGGATTAGATTTAAAAATTACTTAATGAATAAAGTGGAAAAGAAATGTTGAACGAATATATAGACCGGACATCACTAGATTTAGGAAATATTATAGTGGTTAAAGAAAAAATAAAATTCATAAGAGAAAGAGGAGAAATGATAATATGGCCTCACTAACCGAATACAATCCCAAAATTATAGAATCCAAAGAGAATTTTAAGCTGATAACCTCTTCAGCTAATGACGCAATTATTATGCTTAATAATTTAGGGAAAGTGAGTTTTTGGAATAATGCAGCTGAAAGAGTATTTGGTTATACTAGTAAAGAAGTAAAAGGTAAATATCTATATTCGCTTATTCTTCCTGAAAGTGATCAAGAGGATTTTAACAGAGAATTTGATCAATTTAGAAAAGCGGGCAACGGAATGAAAATTGTTAAAACTTTTGAAAAAATAGGTGTTAGGAAAGATAGAAAAACAATCGACATTGAAATAACTCTTTCAGCAATAAAGTTAAAGAATGAATGGAACTCGGTAGCAATTATAAAAGACATTAGTGAACGCAAAAAAAGAGAAGAAAAAATTAAAGAGTTAAAGTCAAATCAAGAATCTATATTTTCAAATGTTTATGATTCGGTATTAGTCATTTCAAAAGATATGAAAATTCAATTTATGAATAGAAAAGCAGAGGAGGAATTTGGAAGTCATTTACATGATAGGATTTGCTACGAAGTTTTAATGAATAAGACACAAGTATGTGAAGAGTGCTCATTTAATAAACTCATAACAAATTACAGTGAAAATACAAGATTTGAAACATATTATATAAAACCATTAACGAGTGAAAAAAAATATTATGAGTGTAGTTGTACACCAATTTTAAATATTAATGGGAAACCAGCAATAATAGATATAATAAGGGATATAACAGATCGAAAGATGGCAGAACAAGTTCTTAGAGATTCAAAAGAAAAATTTCGAAATTTAGTTGAAAATTTTCCTTATTCAATATTTTTGTTAGATTTCAATCAAATTATATATGATTGTAATAGTGTTGCGGTTTTATATTTAAATAGGCGTATGGAAGAAATAACAAAAAAGTATTTTTTCGATATTTTCCCTACATCTGAAGATCAAATTGAAATCATCAGTGAAATAATCCAAAATGCTTTCGATTATGATTTAAGTGATATAACAGAGATTGATTTTATTAATAAAGATAACAATACATCGTGGGTGGAATTATTTTTCTCATCAGTAAAACTGGGAAATCAAAAATACATTCAGGTCATATTACAGGATATTACTGAGAGGAAATTAGCAGAAAAGATTATCAAAGAAGAAAATTTAAGATTGAGAAAAATTGATCTTGTTAAAAAACAATTAACGGTAAAAACATCAGAAGAATTGAAATCACCATTAACTAATATGTTTGATGCTTCTAAAACCCTTTTAGATTCATATAAAGGCAAATTAGACCAAAATGCGATAAAACTTTTAGAATTGATCAAAAAGGGAGGGGAACAATCTATGAATTTAGTAGGACGATTAGTTGACATTTCTAGAATAGAATCTGAAAAAATAGTAGTAAAAAAACAAGTAGAGAGTCTAATAGAAATTATCAGAGAATCTGTAGATGAGATAATGATAAAAATAAAAAAACAAACTTTTAATTTAAATTTAGATTTGTCTGATGATTTGTATTCAAAAGTTGATAAATTGAGAATAAAACAAGTAATTACAGATATCTTAATACATACTATTAAAAATACTTCTGAAAAAAGTGAAATTACTTTATCTTTGCGAAAGAATGGTAATTTTGCTGAACTAATAATTAATAATAAAGAAATAAGTTTGAAAGAGAAAGAGAAAAAAGTCTTATTTTTTAATAAAAATAAAATAAATCCAAAAAATACTTTTCTTGGGTTGTATTTTTCAACAGAAATTGTTGAGTTACATGGGGGACAAATCATTATTGAGTCTAAGGGAGAACATAAAGGAACGAATTTCATTATAAAATTACCAATTATAGACTGGAAAGATTCCCTGCTTCATATTTATATTTTTTATCAATCAGGAATTCTGCTTTATGATTATCCATTTGTAGAAAATGTTAAAAAAAGCGATTCCATTTTAATCTCAGGTAGTTTAGTAGGAATGATGGCCATATTAAAAGAAGTAGTTCAAGGTGAAAAATCTATAAAGATTATTGATCATGGAGATCGCAAAATAATCTTTGAGATGAATAGAACAAAAGATATTATATTTGCTTTGATTGTAAAAAAAGATTTAATGGTTTTTCATCAAAAGCTCTTTTCTCTTATTGAAGAATTCGATAAAAGTTATAAAGATTATGTTGAAACTATACAAGAATCTTGTTCAGTAGCGAATAATTGGGCAAATCTTGGATATTTAATTGAAAATTATTTTGGATGAAATTAGAAAAATTACAAATCTATTAAATTAAAATTTAATTAGAAAATAAAGAAATTGGAAAAGAGATAAAATGCTAGAGTTTGAGAGAGAAAATAAAGAAATGAATAGGAAGAAAATAACTATTTATACACCAAATATTTGTCCTTATTGTAAATCAACAGACGTACTCCTGAAAAAAGAAAGTATCAATGATAATTATCTTAAAATCCCCTATTTTTGCAATAAATGCGGGAAAGTGTCTAAAGCCATATATTATATAGAATATTTAGAAACTGAAGGTTGGTATTAAATTCCAGAAATGTAAGCTAATACGAGGATAAAGATTTCTTGTTATAAATATTAATTTAATAAAGTTCTCACTAACTCAAAAAGCTAAATAAAAATTCAAACAATCTAAAACTTAAAATGCGCCTGCCGGGAATTGAACCCGGGACGCTGGCTTGGGAAGCCAGCATATTACCACTATACTACAAGCGCAAAAAATTGAGAAGTAATATTAATTAATGACGATTAGCAAATAAATTTTTATTAATTATTATTCGAATTCTCGTAGAAGAATTTCATGTCAATTACTAAGTATTATTGGGAATTTTATTCACATGTTTTTTTTATGTGATAAAATTTTAATTTTCTTGCTTTTATCTATAATGTTATGAGTATTGAGAAACAATATTATCAAAAAAATATGCAAATTGATAATACTAATGCATTGCTTATTGTTGATATGCAAAATGATTTTATGCCGGGTGGGGCTTTATCTGTTGAAGAAGCCGATCAAATAATTGATAGTATAAATCAAATAGCTGAAATCTTTAAAAATAATAATGGAAAGATCATAATGACACAGGATTGGCATCCAAAAAATCATAAATCGTTTGCTAGTAGCTACAATAATAAAAATCCAGGTGATGAATATCATTCTGATGGTATTGGCCCTGTGCTATGGCCAGATCACTGTGTACAAGGAACAAAAGGAGCACAGTTTCATGATAAATTGAATATTGATTTAGCTCACGCCATAATCCGTAAAGGTTTTAATCCTGAGGTAGATAGTTATTCAGGCTTTATTGAAAATGATAAAAAGTCTGAAACGGGGCTTAGAGGTTACCTTAACTCCCTGAAAATTAAAAAAATTTTTATTTGTGGGTTAGCATTGGATTATTGTTGCTATTTTACTGCTTTAGATGGAATAAATTTTGGTTTTGAGGTTTATTTTTTAGTAAATTTAACTAGAGGTATAGACTTGCCTCCGGGAAATACCTCTAAATCTCTTCAGCACATGAAAGACAAGGGCATAAAATTTGCTACTAAAGATAATTTAATATGAGAAATAAACTTGCTAAGTTCTCCTCAATTAACTTCAATTGCTAGACTAATATTCAAAATCATTTTTAAATCACAAAATAATTATTAAGAAAAAGAATTTTCAACACTATTAATGAATTTTTCTAATTTACTGATAGTGTGTTCTGTCAGTACCGCCCGCAGCAAGATGGCTGAAGGATTTTTCAGAGATTTCTTTATTCGCAATGGAATGGATGTTTCGGTATCTTCTGGAGGTATAGCTTCAAACGCAAGGGATGGGATGCTCATATCTTTAGATGCAAAATTGGTTATGAAAGAAATTGGTATCATATTATCTGACAATGCAGTATCGATCGACCTCAAAAAAAGACCGGAATTAATTAAACAAGCAGATTTAATTCTGACGCTAACTGAAAAACATAAAAAAGAAGTGCTAGAATATAATAACTCGCGTGAGAATAAAGTCCAAACTTTAAGAGAATTTGCTGGAGAAAGTGGAGATATTGAAGATCCATCAATGAAAGGAGTTGAGGGTTTTCGAAAATCACGTGACGAGATAAATCGTTGTATTTTTAAAGGATTGAAAAGATTTGAATGATAATTATGATTGAATATATAATAATCGCTATATTACAAGGATTATTCGAGTGGTTACCTATTTCTTCCTCGGGCCAAGTAATGATAGTTTCAGTTAATTTTTTTGGAATTCCTCCCGAACAAGCCTTTAGTTTAAGTATTTGGATGCATCTGGGAACAACACTGGCGGTCCTGATCAAGTTAAGAAAAGATTACATTCACATTATTAAATCGATGCTACCTAGGAGGTTTGAAGTTGATGGAAGCGATATTAAGAAAAGAAACTGGTTAATTTATGCCACGATTGGAACCGCTATAACTGCTATCCCATTATATTTTGTAATAACAGAAGGATTTGACGCAACTCAGGGGGATATAATAACGCTAGTTATATCCGGATTTTTAATAGTGACTGGAATCGTGTTACTGGTTTATAAGAAGAAATTTGGAAATAAGACAATCGATACAATTTCTAATCGGGAACTCATTAAGGATTCAAGTGTTTCTGGATTAATTCAAGGGATTGCCATACTTCCGGGTATTTCTCGCTCTGGTTTCACGGTTTCTACCCTGATTTTTGAAAATTATACTCAAGAACATAGTTTAAAATTAAGTTTTCTGATGTCAGTCCCAGTAGCTCTTGCATCAATTGGAATGGATATTATCTTCGGAGAAGGATCTGTTTTTGGAACAATTGATATCTTCACAATTTTGATTATAACAGTTGTCAGCTTCATTGTAGGTTACCTTTCAATGGAACTTTTGTTAAAAATCGCACAAAAAATCAATTTTAGTTATTTCTGCATCTTATACGGCATATTATCATTCGTGATAATTATTCCTTTCATGCTTATGGGATAGGATCTATAAATTTCTAATATATTCCGTCAGGTAACTGGATAAAGTGTTTTCAACATTCTTAATTCCTCTAAATCCCGGAAAATCGTTTAAATCGATAAGATAAAAGCGGTTCTTATCTTTTAGCTTGACCAAATCAAATCCAAAAATTTTAAGATTAAGTTCTTTTGATAAGATTTCGGC